>JBCCAG010000654.1:0-2805 GCA_039814955.1 Cyanobacteria bacterium P01_A01_bin.135 | reverse complement strand
TTCAAGAAAAAATCGAAAAGCTAGAGGAGGCCTGCGACCACATCAGCAGTTGCCGGATTGCCATTGAGCGAGCCCACACCCATCCCGACAGCGGCTCCCCGTTTCGGGTGCGCATTGATATGACGGTGCCGCCGGGGCACGGGATCGTAGCCGAGAAGAGCCCTGACGACGGCACCCAGTACATGCCCCTAGACGCGGTGATTCGTGAGACGTTTGAGGCCGCTCGCCGTCAGCTTGTGGAGCTGAACGAGCGCCAAACCGGCCAGGTAAAGACCCACCCGCAGCAGTCAGTGGCGGGTATCGTCACTACCCTATTCCCCGAGGAAAACTACGGCTTCATCAAGACCCCGACGGAAGCGGACATTTACTTCAACCGTAACAGCGTCTTGAACGACGATTTTGATCGGGTGGAGCTGGGCACTGGGGTGCAGTTCTTCCGGGTGGAGGCAGAGGATGGCCCCCGTGCTAGCAGCGTCAAAATCGTCAGTACGCCTAGCGTCCGGACACCGGCGGAGAAGAGCAATGAGGTGGTGGCCCCGCCGCTGGGCTGGGAGCAGCAAGATAACCTCAATGGCTAGACCACTGGCTGGAGGGAGCTGATGCTAGGGCGCTATTATCTCTAGCGCCCGGCCTCATAGTGCTCAGGAGCAGGCCCTTTGAATAATCTTCTGCTTTTCTAATGCTATGGCGCTGCTCATGATACTGACTAGCTTGGCCGCAGTGCTGGTAGGGCTTGTCGGGACATGGCGGACTAGAGGCCGGAGTGCCGCCAAAGCCACTTACTAGACACGCCATACGCTAAATTTGTTCTAGCTGCATTCACGCTACATTTTCACACCAGCTCTATGGTCCTCACCCCCTCCACCATGCTCGACCTGGGCACCCAGGCCCCTGATTTCCAGCTTAAAGACGTCACCTCCGGCGACACCATCTCCCTAGATACCTTCGCTGGCAACGATGCCCTCCTGGTGATGTTTATCTGTCGCCACTGCCCCTTCGTCAAGCATGTGGAGCAGGAGCTGGCTCAAATCGGCAAAGATTACCAGAACAAACCCCTGGGCATTGTTGCCATCAGCGCCAACGACGCCGAGAAATATCCTGACGACGCCCCCGCCAGCCTCAAGGAAATGGCCCAAGTGTTAGGCTTCACCTTCCCCCTGTGCTTTGACGACGACCAGTCCGTGGCCAAGGCCTACACCGCCGCCTGCACCCCCGATTTCTTTGTGTTTGACGGTAGCAATAAACTCGTCTATCGCGGCCAGCTCGACGACAGCCGCCCCGGCAACGACAAGCCGGTGACCGGAGTATCTCTGCGCCAGGCTATTGACACGGTGCTGGCCGGAAAACCGGTTTCTGAAGACCAGCAGCCCAGCATCGGCTGCAACATCAAATGGTCCCCGGGAAACGAACCAGACTACTTTGGATAGGATTCTGTAGGAATAAGCGCAATGGCCTCTAAGCGAAAATCTAACGACCGGGTTGCCTACTCCGAATTTGGCAGCGCCGCCACCGAGCGGGCGACCCAGCGAGCCACGCCCGCTCGCCCGCCCGGAGAGCAAAAGGTGCGGGTTCAAGTGAGCCGCAGGGGACGCAAAGGCAAAACTGTGACGGAGGTGACCGGCTTTGAAACCACGTCTGAGACCTTAACGGCGCTGCTGAAAACCCTGAAGGGGCGCTGCGGCGCAGGGGGGACCGTCAAAGAAAACACCATTGAGGTGCAGGGGGAGCATGCCCAGACTGTTCTAGAGGTGTTGCTGAAGCAGGGCTACGCCGCAAAGATTAGCGGCGGCAAGTAAATGACTGAAGCTCAACACGCCTTTAGGTAGAGCCCCATCCCCTATTTCTTTTTTTAAGAGATGTTAAGCTATGTAAACTTGGTTGGCAGGCAACTTGTCTGAGTCTCTAGTGATGCCACTATTCACAAGGCTCCTTGCCGAACCTGTATGCAGCGTTCTGCCATAAATCATGTACAGCTTTATCCTCAAGGTCGTCCTCTCAGCCGCCGCCGTTACCGCGATTTTAACAAGCGTGTAGCGCTGCCGGCCCTTAATTCAACCGCTCGCTAGGCCGATGACAAAACCCTTCGTGCGGTAGAAGCCAGGGATTTTCACTGTTGATTGAGCTGGAGAGAGGCAAAATAGGGAGATAGGCTGAGCGCTATTGCCTAGCCGCTACCCCTTTTCTGTGGTGTTGCCCTATGCCGTCCCAGCGTCCCGATATTGTCTTTTTGGTGCTCGATACCCAGCGCCGCGATCGCCTCTCCTGCTACGGCTACCCACTGCCCATCTCCCCCAACATTGACGCGATCGCCCAGGACAGCACCCGCTTCACCCAGGCCGTATCGGCGGCTCAGTGGACCATTCCTTCCCACGCTTCTATGTTCACCGGGCGCTACCCCTCGGCCCACGGTGTCCTCCAGTCCTACTCGGTGCTTCCGGACGAGTTGCCGACGCTGGCGGAGCGGCTCAGCCAAGGGGGCTATTACACAGCGGGCTTTTGCAACAACCCGCTGGTGGGCGTCATTAATAACGGGCTGCGGCGGGGCTTCTACAGCTTTTTGAACTACAGCGGCCTTTTGACCTCCCACCCCAACCAGGCGGGGCTGCACAAGGGGCTCCTGGGGCGCTACCGACAGTTCTTCAAACGGACCCTTGCCCAGGGCCTCAACCAAATCCAGGACGCCTTTGCCCGCTCCGAGCTGATGCTGATGCTGTCCTTTTCGCCGCTGATGGTGCCCCTATGGCAAACGGCGCTGAGCTTTAAGGGCAACACCGCCAAATCTTTGCAGGACGCTGCTGATCTGCT
>JBCCAG010000665.1:0-2755 GCA_039814955.1 Cyanobacteria bacterium P01_A01_bin.135 | reverse complement strand
GGACGATTCGAGACGCCACCAAAATCTACTGGGACCTGCGGCTCTCCGAGCATGTACCGACGGTGGAGTTCCGGTTTGCCGATGTCTGTATGACGGTGGATGAAGCCATCATGGTGACGGGATTAGTGCGCGCTTTGGCCCGCACCTGCTATCAGGAAATCACGGCGGGCCAAGCATCCGTAGGGGTACGGCCCGAGGTACTGCAGGCAGCGCGCTGGCAAGCTGCCCGCCACGGCCTGTCGGGCAACTTAATTGATGTGGTGGGGCAAACTGCCAAGCCCGCGCCCCAGGTGGTAGCCCAACTGCTGGACTACGTTGGCCCAGCCCTGCAAGCCCTTGGCGACGCCGATGAGGTGTTGGGGCTCGTGCAGCGCACCCTAAATCAGGGGAGCGGGGCCCAGCGGCAGCGGCAGGTGTACGGGCAATCGCAGCGGTTTGAGGATGTGGTGGATTACCTGGTGGCCCAAACGGCTGAAGGCGTTAGTTAGGCAGCGTCAGGTAAGCTTGACAAGCCTACCTCGCTATTGCGATCGCCAGACAAGTCTATTAAGAAATACAATTAAAGCCTGTCCGGAATTCTACCGAGTGTGAATGCTTTAGCTAGAGTAGTGACGATGCCGGTCTCGCCGCTGCTGGGGGTTGGGCTAGCCGCCTATACCCCGCGGTGGCTGTTCTATGGGTGCAGTTAGATCAATCCCGATGGCTGTGCCGCGTGCTGCGAGCGGCGCGGAGCCTTGGGTTTACCTGGGCAACTGGACACGCAAATGTCCTAACGAGTCAGTACATTTGCTATCTCTCGGCCAATGCTCAACCCCTCTGTGCCCCCCCAACGGACCAAAAAGCCATCTCTGCAGGCGGCATTAATTGCCACGGTGGTGGCTCAGATCACCCTGGCAGTGGGGCTGACGGGCTGGCTGTCCTTTCTTAATGGGCAGCGGGCGGTCAACCTGTTAGCCTCCCAGGTTAGCCGGGAAACCACAGCCCGAATTCAGCAGCGGGTAGACAAGTTCCTCTATTCGCCTCACCTTTTTCATCGCATCAACCGCACCTTAGTAGAAGGTGAGGCCCTATCGCTTGCCGATGAGGCAACGCTGCGGGATATTTTTCGGCGGCAGCTCCAGCTCTCCCCCACCTTTAGCAGCATCTACTACGGCGACGCTGCCGGCAATTTTATCGGGGTACAGCGCCGGGAAGGGGAGCAGTTCGTGGCCTGGCAGCGGTCAGCCGCGACCGCTCCCGACCGGCTCACCCTAGCTCTCGATGGGCAGGGTGAGGTGGGCGAGGTGATTCAGGAGCAGCGCTACGATCCCCGGGAGCGTCCCTGGTACCAGAAAACTGAAAACACCCGCACCTCTACCTGGAGCGATGTGTATGCGTTTGCTTCCCAGGAGTACCCGCTGCTGGGCATCACGGCGACAGTGCCGCTGTTTGCTGGAGATGACTTGCAGGGGGTACTGGCCGTCGATCTAACCCTAGAGCAAATCAGCACCTTCCTCAGCCAGCTTCAAGTGGGAATGACGGGGCAGGCGTTTATCCTAGAGCCCTCGGGCGAGCTCATTGCCACCTCTACGGGGGAGCCCCCCTTTACCGCCTCGTCGGCTGAGGGCCAGGGAGAAGATTTGCAGCGCCTAGCGGCGATCGCCAGCACCAACCCCCTCACCCAGCGAGCCACCCAAGCCCTGCAGGCGCAGTTTGGCAGCCTCGGCAATATTACAAAGCCGGTGCAGTTTTCTGTCGCCATTGGGGGAACCCGGCAGCTCGTGGAAGTGCTGCCCATTCAAGATGCCGGCCTAGACTGGCTAGTGGTGACGGTAATTCCCGAAACGGACTTCATGGCCCAGATTCACCGCAATACGCGGCTGACCCTGCTGCTGTGCCTACTGTCCCTGGCGATCGCTACCCTGGTGGCCATCAAAACCTCCCGCTGGATTACCCGGCCGGTGCAGCAGTTGGCGGACGCTGCCCGCGGCCTGACCCAGCAGCAGTGGCAGCAGCGCTGGCCCACTCAGCCCCAGGAAATTGGCGAACTGGCCCAAGCGTTTCAGCATATGGCCCAGCAGCTGCAGCAGTCGTTTACTTCTTTAGAGGAAAAAAACGCCGAGCTCAAGCGGCTGGACCAGCTCAAAGACGAGTTCTTAGCTAACACCTCCCACGAACTGCTCACTCCTCTCAACGGCATGATCGGCATCTCTGAATCTTTGATTGCGGGGGCAACGGGGGACTTGACGCCAGAGACGCGGGCCAACTTGGGCATGGTGGTGTCCAGCGGCGAGCGCTTGACCCGGCTGGTGCAGGATATCCTTGATTTCTCTAAGCTGCGCTCTCAGCCCTCGCTGCTGCAGCTTAAGCCCACGGGGCTGCGGGTGGTGGTGGAGGTGATTATGGCCCTCAGCCAGCCGCTAGTGGCCGGCAAGCCCGTCACCCTGCGCAACGGCGTGCCGGAAGACTTGCCCGCTGTCTATGTGGATGAGGAGCGGCTGCAGCAGATTCTCCACAACCTGGTGGGCAATGCCATTAAGTTCACGGCGGCGGGGGAGGTGACTGTGGCGGCTGAGGTCGTCTCGGTGGCACCCTCCGCTGAGAGCCCGCGGCCAGAGAGCCAAAGCCCAGTCGCGCCGCCATCTCCCATGGTCGCAGTCACCGTCACCGACACCGGCAGCGGCATCCCGCTGGCGCTGCGCGATCGCATTTTTGAGCCGTTTGTGCAGGGGGATGGCTCCAGCGAGCGGGTCTACGGCGGCGCGGGGCTAGGGCT
>JBCCAG010000233.1:0-5838 GCA_039814955.1 Cyanobacteria bacterium P01_A01_bin.135 | reverse complement strand
CCAGGCGGCGTTCAAAGGCGGCAAGCCCACCAAAGCCGCAGAGGGCTTCGCCCGCTCCCGAGGGGCCACGGTCGAGGACCTGGAGGTGCGTGACACTGGCAAGGGCGAATTTGTATTTGTGACCCAGAAGATTAAGGGCCGGGCCGCAGCCGATGTACTGACGGAGCTGGTCCCTGATTGGGTACTTAACCTCGAAGGTAAGCGCTTTATGCGCTGGGGAGACGGTGACCTGCGCTTTCCCCGGCCTATCCGCTGGCTAATTCCCCTGCTGGATGACCAACTGCTGCCGGTGACCTTGGAAAATGGTTCGGAGGTGGTGACCAGCGATCTCGTTTCCTATGGCCACCGGGTTTTGTCGCCGGGGGCGATCGCGATTGATCATGCCGACAGCTATTTAGACAAGCTGCGGGCGGCCCACATCGAGGTGGACCCTGAGCAGCGGCAGCAGGTGATTGTGCAGCAGGCTCAAGCGGCGGCAGCATCGGTGGGGGGCAGTGCCCGTATCGCGCCAGGACTACTGCAGGAGGTGGTGAACCTCGTCGAAACCCCAACAGCGGTGGTGGGCAGCTTTTCCAAAGACTTTTTGGAGCTGCCTGCCGAGGTGAGCATTACCGAGATGGAGAGCCACCAGCGCTACTTCCCGGTGATGCAGGACGAGAAATCTTCCGAGCTGCTGCCCTACTTTATTACTGTCTCCAACGGCGACCCTGACAAAGCTGAGGTGATTGCGGCGGGGAATGAGCGGGTGATTCGCGCCCGGCTATCTGACGGCAAGTTCTTTTTTGATCTGGACCGCAAGCAGCCCCTGGAGGCCTACCTGCCGCAGCTAGAAACGGTGACCTTTCAGCAGGATATTGGCTCCGTGCGCCAGAAGGTGGACCGAATTGTGGCGATCGCCGCCCTAGTAGCCGATCAGCTGCGGCTCAAAAAGCTGGTTACTGCTCAAGTTCAGCGAGGGGCACTGCTGTGCAAGGCGGATTTAGTGACCCAGATGGTGGGAGAATTCCCGGAGCTGCAGGGGGTAATGGGGCAAAAGTACGCCCTCACCAGCGGAGAGGATGAGGCCGTGGCCACCGCCATCTTTGAGCATTACCTGCCTCGGGGAGCCGATGACCAACTGCCCCAAACCCTACCCGGTCAGGTGGTGGGCATCGCCGACCGTATCGATACCCTGGTGAGCATTTTTAGCTTGGGTATGGTGCCCTCGGGCTCTTCTGACCCCTTTGCCCTACGGCGGGCCGCCAACGCGGTGGTAAGCCTTATCTGGTCGGGCAATTTGATCCTCGACCTGCGCCGGCTGCTGGGGGAGGCGATCGCCCGGTTCACTACCACCAACGCCATCAAGCAAGGCGATGCCGCTGCCCTGCAGGCTCAACTTGAAAGCTTCTTCCAACAGCGCCTGCAGAGCCTGTTAGGAGAGATGGGCATTGACTATGACCTGATCAACGCCGTGCTGGGGGAAGGGGATTCAGAATACGCCGAGCGCTCCCTGAAAGACCTGCTGGATGTGCGCGATCGCGCCCAGTTCCTGCAGCAGATTCGCACCGACGGTACCTTGGCGGGCATCTACGAAACGGTAAACCGCGCCGCTCGCCTGGCGGCCCAGTCTGACTTTGGTACCCAGCCCCTGGACCCGACAAAAGCCATCGATCCGGCCCTGTTTGAGCAGGACTCGGAGCAGGCCTTTTACGGGGCGCTACAGCAGCTAGCCCCCAAGACCCAAAAGGCCCGCGCCGGCCGCGACTATGGTGCACTAGTAGCAGCGCTGGGGGAAATTGCTCCGGTGGTGAGCCAGTTTTTTGACGGGCCAGACAGTGTGCTGGTAATGGCGGAGGACGAAGCGGTGCGACGCAACCGGCTCATGCTGCTGGGGCTGCTGCGCAACCATGCGAGGGTGTTGGCGGATTTCGGGGCGATCGTCAAGCAGTAAGAGGAGCGCCACAAGTAAATGTAGCTGCCAGTGGGAGCGCCCCCTGCTGGTTAGCTGTGGCTATGCATTTAGTTTGTGCATGGTTTAGCGCCGCTTGGCTCCGTAACGCTATACTTCATCACCAGGATTGTCCCGAGCAAAGTGACCAAGGCTATTATGCGCGACTGTCTCGGGAGAGGGCCTCTAGCTGGTCAAGCACCTCGCTAATTTGCGATCGCATCTGCTCTGGTGTGAGCCCCAAATCGCTACAGACGCGCCGCCGCCGCATCTCTTGATAAGCACGCCACAGGGAGTCTTCTGGCCGTAAGAGAAACAGAGGGCTGCTCATGACGGCCCAGGCTTTGGCTACCTCTAAATCGATTAACGAACAGGTGGTAGAGCCGGCTCATCAGGGCGATCGCGCTTTCTACAGAAGCACCTGGTGAAACGGTCAGCGGACGCCGCTCCATGGCGTCTTCTAAATCAGGTAGCCAGGATGGGGATGAGCTAAATCCCATAGTTGAAAAAAGTTACTGTAAGTCTCCACATCAGTAAAAGGCATAAAAAAGCTGTTTGAAACGTATGTCTAAAGCGTGAAGAGACGTCGGCTGCTCACAGGAAGCACTGCTCTAAAGAGGTGCAGCAAGCGAATGTAACGCTTTAAGCAGGCGCAAGCCATGTATTGCAACGGCTGCGTTTATTTATAGGTTGTCAAAGGGATGTCACAGGAAAAGAGGGGAGTTTGCCAGTAATGGTTTTGGCAGGAGGAGGGGCTACAGGGCTTTAACCCTCTTGGCAATATTTATCCATGTCTAGCCGCATAGCGTCTATAGCCGAGTTAATGCCGCGCATAGCCACCGCTCTCAGCTTTCGCCTGTCGTCCTCGCTCAAGCCTCTGGTGCACTTTGAGGCGTGCGTCTTCGGTTCCCATGATCCCTACCCAGGCACTTTAGACAGATTATCAAACCACCGTTCAAGGAAGGCCGTGAGGACACCTATTATAATTGACAGCCGTGATGCTTTAAATACACGCATAGCGCAATCAGATTTTTTAGTCGTTTATGCCATGACCCCCTGGTCTGGCCCCTGCCGCATGATGACGGTATCCATCAATACTCTCGCCACAGATTATATCGGTCGCGCTACCTTTGCCCAGGTGAATTTGGAGGCCGTGCCCGCGATCGCCGAGCAGTTTGGGATCGCGACAGTGCCCACCCTGCTCTTCTTCAAGAAGAATCGGCTGGTCCACACGGTCATTGGGCTGAGGACTCAGGCGGAAATTGCCAATGAGTTAGAGGAATTTTTGTAGAGAGTGCTCACCGGCTGGCCTCAATTTGACGGGTAATGTTCAGAGCCGAATAGCTCACCCCCGCTGTTCCCTCCCCGGGGTGGGTAGAGTCCCCCGCCAGCCACAGGTTGGCAACCGGAGTGCGGTTCGCCAAACCAAAGGGCCCAAAGGTGCTCACCCGCTGCCCCACTCCCCCTACAATTCCCTGATCGCGGGCGGTGTAGCGGGCAAAGGTGCGCGGTGTTGCGGCCTCGCAGTGGACAATGGTGTCTTCGTTAAGGGTAAAGAACTGGCCTAGTTTAGCGATCGCCTCCTGGGTGTAGCGCTGTTTGAGTGCTTCGTAATCTGCTTCTGTCACATTCCACCAGGGGCGCGGGTTTACAAAGGAGGAGGCGATCACCGTCGCGTGGCCTGCCGGGGCGCGGCCGTCGTCAGGGCGACTCACCGACACAAACAGGGAGTTGTTCTCCCCGATAGGGCCCTCGTAGTCGTACAAAAACTGCAGGTGGGGGGGGCAGTCGGCGGGCACCGCCCCTTGGGTAACCCCCAAATAGATGACAAATGCGCCGGAGGCCGGGGGCAGCTTGTCCACTCGGTGCCGGTAGCCTTCAGGGGCCTGCTGACCCAATAGGCGCGTCAGGTCCTGGGCCGTGACATTGGCGACCACCTGGTGGGCGGGCTCTGTCCAAGTTTTACCGCGCTTCTGGTCACGGACAGTTACAGCGACTGCCCTGCCGCCCTGGGTGTGAATCTGCTCTACCGTATGGCGCATATGCAGCGCGCCGCCGTCTCGCTCCAGGGCTTCCACAAGGCGATCGCTGAGCACCTGCATGCTGCCCTGCAGATGGTACAGCCCCTGGGGCTGTTGGGAAACGCCTAGCGCTGTGGCGGCATAAAGCAGGGCCGTCTCATCCGCGTCAACCTGGGAGTAGAGCTTCAGCTGCAGGTCTAAAAAGGTGCGCAGGCGCTGATCGTTCTGCAGGCCATAAAGCCGCAGCAGTTGCCCCACGGTCATCAGGGCGTAGGGCAGGGTTTCGAGGGTGTCGGGGCGCACTGCGTTGACAAGCTGCCACAGATCCCAGGGGCTGCGGGGGGGGAGAACGGGATCCCGGCCCTGAAACCGCCAGCTCACTTCAAATAGGCGGGCTAGCCGCTGCCAAAAGGGCTCGCTCCCCGGAAACTGCCGCTGCCGCTCCTGCCGCCAGCGCTCGGGGTCGCGCCACACGCTGATGGGTTCGGTTTCTCCGGGCAGATAAACGGCGCAGGCCGGGTCGCAGGGGTGTGCCTCTGGTAGCGGGACACCCAGCTGGGTAAAAATCTGGTGGTGGATGCCACCGGGCTCAAGCCCCGCGACCTGGGTGGCCCCCACATCAAAGGTGAAGCCGCGCCGCTTAAAGGTAGAGGCGCAGCCGCCGGGCACCAGGGCCTGATCGTAGCAGGTGACCTGGTAGCCTCGATGGGCCAATAGGGCCGCTGCCGTCAACCCGCCGATGCCTGCCCCAATGACGACGACGCGTTCAGCGGATTGAGGGGAGGCAGCCATGGCTAATCTCAAAAGATACAAAAGTTAATAAACTTATTGTATCCCGATTTCGCGGGCCGTGCGGCAACGGGCTACCCGCGCACGTTCTGTGCCCATACTCGGGTGGGCAACCCCCACACATAGATGAACCCTTCCGCCGCCTTGTGGTCAAAGGCGTCATCTGAGCCATAGGTCGCCAGATCCGGCGTGTACAGCGACAGCTCCGACTTGCGGCCCACAATCGTGGCGCTCCCCTTAAATAGCTTCACCCGCACAGTCCCCGTCACCCGCTGCTGGGTGTCTTGCACAAAAGCGTCTAAAGCCGACTTCAGCGGACTATACCAAAGGCCGTTGTATACCAGTTGGGAGTAGGTTATATGGCAAGGGTTATCGTTTTGGTAATGCCTAGCTTTAGTACAGTTTTTCTAGTGAATCTCAATTATCAATAACACTAGTTGTTCTTGTTCAATTTGAGGGAACCATAAATGTAAGTTTATACATCACTAGGTTTAATAAAAATAAGATAATGATTGCACAAATAAAAAATCCTTATGACTTTGAAAAAGTTGTAGCACATTATTTTGAACAACAAGGCTATGAAGTGATAATGCCTCCTGCTAACACGAAAGGATACGATATTGAGCTAGTCAAAAGTTTAGCATTTAAAGAAACTGCGGGGCGAAGTTATCCGAGAACAGATTTCCTGCAACTTGCAGAATATTTAGAAGAACACACCGCCATCGATGAACTGCGTTATCAAAGATTCGAGAACTGATTAGCGATCGCTCAATTCTAATTCCACCATTAACTTAAGCTTTCAACTCTTGGATTACCATCGCTTTCAATCCAGATTAACTGTTTAATGCGACAATTTTTGGCATATTGCTTAATCGCAGTTTCTGAGCGATCGCTTAATTCTAATTCTACCTTCGCCTGATGATCTTTTTGTCTTAGTTGATGAGCATATTTGACAGCGGTAGCGGTTACTTGTGTCGAAGTGGGAATCACTAAACAATCGCTACTAGGAGCCTGTTGTGGCAGTCTATCAGTTGACAGTAAACAGGAGTGAAGATCTTCGATGGAGAGGGAAAAGCCAATACCTGGGGAGGTTTGTCCTTG
>JBCCAG010000186.1:0-6417 GCA_039814955.1 Cyanobacteria bacterium P01_A01_bin.135 | reverse complement strand
ATCTAGAGAACAGAGTTCGAAGCCTTGATAAAGATATTAACGGGGTAGGCGACGGCCTGAAAACTGGTTAGCATGGAAGTAGCTCAAAGCTGCGATCGCTGAGGTAATCGCCGAGGTGTCCTCTCGCCGTCATCCATAGCACGAAGCCCTCCGCAGCATGAAGCTCTCTAATGTAGAGCCTTTTACTATGGACTGCGCTCATGTCGATAGCAAATTCCTGTGGCTAGCGCTTCCTTCTCCCAGCATCGCCTCAAAGTACATACTCAAAGCGCACGGTCGGCTTTCGCTAATCCTCTGTACCCAAACCCCTTCATCTACCGGGCTACAGCCACAAGCTGAGTCGTCTAGTCGCCATACGGACCCCATCAAAGCGTAAACATGAAACGTCTACTAACCCCTACTGAAATCAGCATTGCCGTTCTTAAGTTGGCTATTGGCGGCTTTTATCCAAACCAACATTTTGTGATTACTGAGGCAGGGCAGATTTTGGCCTGTCCGCAAGCGCGGGCTTTCCTGCAAAAGACTTCATCTTGGACAGAAAACCCCTCTAAGAGTCCATCTTAGCTGCAAGTGGTTGACCGCGGGCCTAGACGCACCTTGGCCTAGCTAGAAGGTTTGGGCTTTAAATAAGCAGGAGGCGATCCCCACCGGGATCGCCTCCTAAGCAGACAGATTTTTCCTCTGCTGTATCGCTTTTGGGAACGACTCGTCTAAGCTATAGCGCCCGTCAGGCGGTAGAGGCTGGTGAAAGATCTATCCCTGCGCGGAGCGCGGGGGCTAGAACAAACCTCGCCCTAACCGAAGTGGCGATGACTATCTCTATTCGCTAACCAACTTAAAGGGCTTAAAAAACTGCCAGGCAGAGGCGAGCTTAGGCAAGCAGGCCTCCGATTCTTTGTAGCAGGTTGTCGTCTCTAAGTTAGCTAGGATCTGCTCAAACGGGTCTCCCGATGTAAGCTGCATGGCAATGACCGCCGTTAGGGCGCATGCCGTCAGCGTTACTTCTAGAGAACGTCGAAGCTGTGTCATGGGAACTCCCATTAACGTCTATTAGCCCACGGCAGCTCGCCTCCTGAAAACCGGAGCGGCGGCGGAAATGCAGGTAGTCCTACCTGCCCATCGACATCGCTCTAATTCCTGAGTTAGAGAAAGCTGCGTCTATCTAAGTGGGTAATACCCTCGCGGGGTTACTCCCATCATAAGATATTTCGATAGCTAAATCTATATGCTAATGGCGTAAGCTATAGGGTTAATGGGAATTGACAGCCGCTACTCCACCCCCTCAATTCGGTTCTCCACCTCTTCATACAGCTCCTGCAGCCGCGCTAGGTTTTCCTCACTGGTTTCCCAATAGCCCCGGCCATTGGCCTCTAGCAGCGTGGTCACCATGCGGCGGAAGGAGTTGGGGTTGAGGTCCATCAGCCGCTTTTGCATCGCCTCATCTTTGATGAAGGTGTCGTTGGCGTCCTCGTAGACGAAGTTGTCCACCGCGCCCGCCGTAGCGGACCAGCCCATGGTATTTACCAGCCGCTTGGAGAGCTCCCGCACCCCCTCGTAGCCGTGGCTGAGCATGCCCTCGTACCACTTGGGGTTGAGCAGCTTGGTGCGGGCATCCAGGCGCACGGTTTCTGACAAGGTGCGCACCTGGGCGTTGGCGGTGGTGGTGTCGGCGATGTAGGCAGAAGGCTTTTTGCCGTCTTTGCGCAGGCTGGCCACTACCTTAGTGGGGTCGGAATCGAAGTAGTGGGAGACGTCGGTGAGGGAGATCTCCGAGGAGTCCAGGTTCTGGAAGGTGGCGTCCACGGTCTTTAGGGCCGTCTCAAACACGCCGCGGGACTCGTCCATGACGCCGGGGTTGTCGGAGTTGAAGGCAAAGGACTTGCGCTTCAGGTACATCTCCTGCAGCTCCTGCTCCTCTTCCCAGGAACTATTTTCCACCGCCAGGTTGACGTTAGAGGAGTAAGATCCGGAGGCGTTGGAGAAGACGCGGGTAGCGGCCTGGCGCAGATTGATGCCCATGTCTTCCGCCTGCTTCAAGGCATGCTTGCGGACAAAGTTCATCTCCAGGGGCTCCACGGACTCCGCCGCCATTTTGATGCCTTTATCCAGCAGCGCCATCTGGTTAATGAACAGGTCCCGGAATACCCCAGAGCAGTTGACCACCACGTCTACGCGGGGGCGACCCAGCTCCTCTAGAGGAATCAGCTCCAGCTTGTTTACCCGGCCCAGGGAGTCGGGCACCGGGCGCACGCCGATTAGCATCATCACCTGGGCCAGGGACTCGCCGTAGGTTTTGATGTTGTCGGTGCCCCAGAGCACAAAGGCAATGGTCTCCGGGTAGTCACCGCCGTTCTCTTGCTTTTGCCGCTCCAGCAGCCGCTCCACGATTACCTTGGCAGACTGCACCGCCGCGGTGGTGGGGATGGACTGGGGATCCAGGGCGTGGATGTTTTTACCTGTGGGCAGCACCGCCGGGTTGCGGATGGGGTCGCCGCCGGGGCCAGGGAGCACGTAGCGACCCTCTAGGCCCTGCAACAGCGCCCCTAGCTCGTTATCGGCTACCACCTGCTGCAGGCAGAACTCCAGGTACTCGATTAGGGGCTTGAGGTCGTCGGCGTTGACGTTGGGGTAGCCTGAGTTGTGCAGCGACTCTAGCCAAGGCGCTTTACGGCCCATGCCCAGGAAGTTGAGCTTAGTCACCCGGGAGACGCGGCCTTCGGCATCGGTCTGCTCCTTGACCATGGCGGCTACGGCCTCGCGCACCGCCTGATTGATGTCGTTGAGCAGCTGCACGTCGTTCAGCTCGCCGCGATCGCTGTTGGAATACACTTCCTCAATGTCCCGCCCCAGGCTCTCTGCCACAATGCGCGGCAGGCTCTTCATCTCGTCCTCGGGGCGGTCCAGCCCAGCGATGTTCACCAGGGTGGCCACGGCCTCGGTGGCGGTGGGGGGCTCGCCGATGACGTGCAGGCCGCAGGGCAGCAGGCGCGACTCAATTTCCATCAGCTTGATGTAGACCTTGCCCACCAGGGTGTCCCGCGCCTCGGTGTCCAGGGTCTTGACGTCCTCCGGCAGCTCGATGTCCTTGTCTAGGTTCACCAGGCGGCACTTCTCAACAATGGCGGCGGCGATCGCCTCCCCGCGCCCGCTGTCCTTAAGGGTTTGGTAGGAGCCGATTAGGTCGCTGAGCTCCTTCAGCCCCTTGTACAGGCCCGCGTTCTCAGCAGGGGGGGTGAGGTAGCTGATGGTCTCGGCGTAGGAGCGGCGCTTGGCGATGGTGGCCTCAGAGGGGTTGTTGGCCGCGTAGTAGTAGAGGTTGGGGGTGCTGCCGATCAGGCTGTCGGGGTAGCAGTCTCCGGACATGCCCATCTGCTTACCAGGCATGAACTCCAGAGAGCCATGGGTACCGAAGTGGAGCACCGCGTCCGCTTTCCACACCTGCTCCAGGTAGGTATAGTAGGCCGCGAAGCCGTGGTGGGGGCTGGCGGAGCGGGAGAACAGCAGCCGCATCGGGTCCCCCTCGTAGCCGAAGGTGGGCTGCACGCCGATGAACAGGTTGCCGAAGTGCTTGCCGTAGATCAGCAAATTCTGGCCGTCGCTGTTCAGGTGGCCGGGGGCGGGGCCCCAGTTTTCTTCCAGCTTTTTGGCGTAGGGGGTCAATCGCTCGTACTCGGGTACCGACATCCGGTAGGCCACATTCAGCTCGGGGCTGTTGTACTGGGCCTGGGCGTCGTGGAGCACCTCCAGCATCAGGTCCTTAGGAGACTCGGGCAGTTCGGGGATGTCGTAGCCGTTGTTTTTCAGCGCTTCCATCACCCGGTAAATGGAACCGAACACATCTAGGTAAGCGGCGGTGCCCACATTGCCCTTATCCGGCGGGAAGCTGAACACCGTGATGGCCACCTTCTTCTGCAGCTTGGCCAAGCGGCGCAGGTTGGCCCACTTCATGGCCCGTTGGGCTACGGCTTCCACGCGGTCCTGGAGGGCGATCGCCCGCCCCGTGCTGCCGTCCCGCCCCGACATCACAATCGGCTCAATGGCCCCGTCCAGCTCAGGGATGGCGATCTGTAGGGCTACCTGGATCGGGTGCAGCCCCAGCTCACTTTCCTCCCACTCTTCCGTAGTTTGGAACACCAGCGGCAGAGCCACCATATAGGGGCGGTCTAGCTTTTTGAGCGCTTCGATGGCCTTGGGGTGGTCCTGGCGGGCGGGGCCACCGACGAGGGCAAAGCCGGTTAAGGAGACCACGGTGTCGACAATGGCCTGCTCCGGCCTCAGCGGGTCAAAGAAGAAGGCCTCTACAGGCTTAGAGAAGTCCAGGCCGCCGGAGAATACCGGAATCACTTTGGCCCCCATACACTCTAGCTCCTGCACCATGGCCACATAGTGGGCGTCGTCGCCGGTGACCAGGTGGGTGCGCTGCAGCACCAGACCCACGCAGGGGGCCAGGGGGTCCTTTAGGTCTTCGCCGATGTCCTGGCGGGACTGGTGCCAGTTCAAATACTCCTTGATATCCTCGAACATCTGGGGAGCCAAGGGGTGCCAGATGCCAAGGTCCGGGTAGGTAACCGGGTCTTTGTAGGCCAGGGCTTCGCTCGCGCCTTCCACGCTGCCGTAGCGGTCCACCAGCATCAGCAAAAAGTTCTCCAGGTTCTCTGAGGAGCCCCCCAGCCAGTACTGGAAGCTGAGCATGAAGTTGCGGGCGTCCTGGGCCTTTTCCACTGGCAGGTACTTCAGCACCTTGGGCAGGGTGCGCAGCAGCTTCAGCATGGCGTCCTGAAAGCTGCCGCCGGAGTTCTCCTTGCGCTTCTTCATAAAAGAGGCGATCGCGCTCTTGGACTGGCCCAGCTGGGCCATGGAGAAGCTGCCCAGTTTGTTGAGCCGCATCACCTGGGGCATGGAGGGGAAGACGATGGCGGCGTCGAGGCGATCGCGGTGGGGCTGCACGGCCTCCACCACCTTCTCGGCTAGCTCTTCAATAAAGATTAAGGACGCAATGAAAATGTTCGCCTTGGCTACATCCGCCTGGAAGGCCTCGTAGTTCTCGGGGCTGCGCAGCTCTTCTAAGAGGTAGCCACTGATTTCAATAGCGACGTTAGGGTTGCTCTTGTTGATGGACCGGACCGCTGCCGACAGCGCACTCTGGTACTGCGGCTCCAGCACGACGTAGACCACATTAATCAGAGCGCGACCTTTAAGATCATCCGGGGCGATATGTCTGACAGTGGGCTTGACGTGGGTAAACATTCTAGGAATAGTCTCCTAATTGCGAGTACGTGGAGTGCCGAGCGCCGCCCATCGGCAAAGGGGTGCCGTACCCTTTGCATCAGTGCACGAATAGGCAATGCTGGCATTCACTTGTTGTTTGTATCAGAGATCCGCAGGCAGAATCTCACACCGCGCGGCATCTGACATAATTTGATATAAAAAATGCAACGCTTTTTTATAAAAGTTATGGCGGCAAAACTTGAGTACTCCGGAGATGTTTCGTTCTGTTAAGCGATCGCCCATCTAACGGTGCTCCTAGCTTTAAAGGCCGTAGGTGGGTTGGAGCGTCAGCGCAACCTAACCAAACCGCCGGGTATTGAGTATAAGGTTTGCGCTAAGTTTCATCGTATTCAACCCAGCCGATAGCTAGACCATAGCCCTTGGCTCACCTCCGCTACTATGGCACCATAATTGCTTTAACCGGCGTAACGCCACAATTGTTTCAAGTTTGGGTGCTGCTCCCGCCATGACCGCCGCTAACGCCGCTCCCCCCCACCGCGATACCTATATTCCCTGCCGCCGCCAGGACCTGATGGACCTATGCCTCAAATCCGGCAAGCTAGATAATGGCACAGCCCAGCAGTTTCAGGAGTTCTGCGCCCTGCTGGCCGCGCTGTATCACTTCCGGTTCCACCAGGTGAGCGAGACCATCAAGCAGGTCTATGCACCCTTTGATCCCAACCTAGACCAAGTCCCAGAACGCTCCAAGACTGAGCTAGCTCAGATGAAGCAAACCCTGGTGGATCAGGTGCGCCATCTACTAGAGAAGGCCAACTACGACGAGCTGTCCAAGGGTAGCCTCAGGCGGGCCCTAGAGGCTCAGTCTCTGATTGATCTACATACCCAGGTCAATTTCGACGATTTCAGCCAGGTGCTGTGCTACTACCGGGGTGATGTCAAAACCACCGTGACTACCGGGCGCTGGTTTTGGAAAAAGGAGCAAGACGTGCCGCTGTTCAAGCGGGTGGTGCTGCTGATTCACTTCAAGGGGGAGGAGTACTTTGGGGCTGATGATGAGCGCGCGCCGCGCCGCTTTACCCCTGGCAAAGCCTACGTGTACTTCTACAAAAACATCCCTCAGTACGATGTGGAGCTGCTATTCCCTAATGTCGAGACCCGCATGACCTGGAAAGATCTGGCCAAGCTGAT
>JBCCAG010000398.1:0-4395 GCA_039814955.1 Cyanobacteria bacterium P01_A01_bin.135 | reverse complement strand
ATGTCCCCCAGGGCCGCGAAATCATCCCTCGCGTCAGCGTCAAGGACAACCTACTGCTGGGCCTCGAAGCACGGCCCACCTCACAAAGAGGAGACAGAGAGATCCCAGAGGAAATCTTTGAGCTATTTCCGGTGCTGAAGTCCATGCTAGGGCGCATGGGGGGAGACCTCAGCGGCGGCCAGCAGCAGCAGTTGGCGATCGCCCGCGCCCTCATGGGTCAGCCCCGACTTCTGGTCCTAGATGAACCGACAGAGGGTATCCAGCCCTCAATCATCTTAGATATCGAAGCTGCGGTGCGGCAGATTATTGAGACCCGGGGCATCTCGGTGCTGCTGGTGGAACAGCACCTGCACTTCGTCCGTCAAGCTGACTACTACTACGCTATGCAAAAAGGTGGCATCGTCGCCTCCGGGGAAACCGAATCCCTCAGCAACGAAATCATTCAGGAATTTCTGGCAGTGTAGGGTCCGATCCCAAACACAACCTAAAGAGCTAACCCAAAGAACCAACCTGAGTAGCGGCTACTGATCTTTGCTGGAAGACAGCTCCGCCCGCAGTTTATCTGTGCGATCGCTCAGCCACTGCATCACCTGCTCCAATCTTGCCCCCACTTCTGCCGAGAGCGATCGCCCCGGTGCATCTTGCGGAGTACGCTGCTCTAGGGGCACAAGCTGACGCCGCAGCGACAGAGTTTGCCAGGTAAACCAGCCCACTAGCGCCACCGCCGCCATCTGTCCCAGCAGCAGCGCGCCGTGCAGTTGCCCAGCCCCCACCCACAGTACCAGGGCATAGAAAGCCCCCACCCCGCTCCAGACGAGGTCATGCCGCCGATGAACCTCGGGAAACAGGAAGGCAGACATATATAGGGCAACGCTGCCTGCAAGCACAACTAACGCCAGGATATAAGCCATGTAATGCTTCCAAGAGTCCGGTTCGTCCCCCTCACTGTACCGAACTGTTACACAAATTAGCAAAGCGGGCGCATAGTCCTGATTTCTTAACGAAGCGTAGTTAATTTTTATTGAGCCCTCGACTGCCGACTTGAGGCTATATCCACCTCCTGGTAGATGCCTGCAGCAACCTGTCAGCCTTGACCGGCAGCGAATGCTAATGATTTGCTGACATTTTTTCGAAAAGAGGGGTGGGCATACCTGTAAAAGTGTCTTATGCTACTAAATGCGCCACAAGTAATTAACTTTTGTAAAAAACAGCATTAATTTTTATCGTGAGTTGGGGGTGTTGCCCTATGTGGTTCGCCGCATCATTTACCATTGCCGTCTGCGCTGCTTTTGCCTACGCCTGGTTTGAGCCAGTATCTGAAGAGCTAGCAATCCTCTGTGTGGGGATTGCCCTCGTGTGTTCCCTAGTCACGCTGCTAGCAGCGCCTTGGCCGGTTTTGCTGACGCTGGCGATCGCCCTGATTGCAACCCGCTGGGTCAATCGGGCGAGTCTGTTCAGCTAAGGACAATTTTGACTGTCCAGGAGGTTATTTCAGAGCCGAACGCTTCGCCCACACCTTCTCCTTGCGAATTCGCTACAACTTAATTCGCGCTGGGGACTTGTACTGTGGATTGGCCGAGATTTATTACATCCTGACGAGGACTGCACCGGATTGAAAAGCATAGAGGTTGTAGTCTATGGCGGACCTCTAAGGTTCGCTGTGATACAAGAGGGTACAGCGTCTCTACGGAATTAGTTTACTGATTTCTGAAGCTATTGCCGGTACTGCATGGCTAGAATGGAGCTAAGTGCACTATAGGTCAACCTATAGTGCTACGTAAGGTGCTGCTACCGCAATTTTGACTTCAACCCGAGGTGATATCCATGCCTCACGTGATGACGGGAAAAACTCGCCAATAGGAGGGTGCGGGAGCAGTGACTCAGGAATTCCATGTCTCGATTACACCAGTGCGAAACGATGAATACCTCATTCGCACTGAGAAGGTAGCCACTGGCGTACCGCTGGCAGAGCAGCAGATTATCTGGCCCATCGCAGACTGGCTGCAGCAGGCGCAGCAGCTGATGGGGGACCCGATTACAGGGCTACTGCGGGACAACCGCTTGCCGGCAGCGATCGCTCCCCCACCCGATGAAACCAGCGATTCGACCGCAGAGCAGTCCCTTCTCAACCTGATGGACCTGGGTCAGCAGATGTACAACCATTTGTTTCAGGGTATTTTGCGGGATAGCTGGATGACGGCCCAGGGTATCGCCCAGCACCGAGGCGAGGTGCTGCGGCTGCGCCTTGGCCTAAAAGGAGACTTTCTGCCGCGCCTGCCCTGGGAAGTGATGCACAGCAGCGGCCGCGAGAGCATCGGGTTTGCGGCCCACCCGCTGGCCACAGGCACCAATGTCCTGTTCTCCCGCTATCAGCCCAATGTGGCGATCGCTCCCGCACCATTTTCTCAACACCCCCCGGAGCAGGTGCGGATGCTAATGGTGGTATCTGCCCCCAGCGACCAAGGTCAGCTAAAGCTGGCCCAGGAGGCTCAGCAGCTGCGGCAGGAAATTGGCGTTCGCCCAGCTAGCGCATCTGAAGCCCTGCCGGAAATCCAGATCACCATCTTGGAGCAGCCAGGACGTAAGGAGCTGGCCCAGGCCTTAGAGCAAGGTAACTACCAAATTCTTCACTATGCCGGTCATAGTGACGTTGCCGCCGCCGGTGGGCAGATTTATCTGGTCAACTCCCGCACCGGCCTCACCGAATCCCTCAGCGGCAATGACCTCGCGGGCCTGTTGGTCAACAATGGGGTGCGCATTGCGGTGTTCAACTCCTGCCGGGGCAGCTACACGGCCACCGATCGTGATGGAGGCCGCAACCTCACCGAAGCGCTCACCAGTCGGGGGGTGCCTGCCGTCCTGGCAATGGCGGAGCAGATCCCAGATGATGTGGCCCTCACCTTGACCCGGCTCCTATACCGCAACCTGCGCCAGGGCTACCCCATTGATCTGAGTCTCAGCCGGGCCCGGCAAGGATTGGTGTCTGCCTATGGGTCAACTCAGCTTTACTGGGCATTGCCCACCCTATATATCCACCCCGACTTCAACGGTTATCTCGCCAGCGGCGATCGCAGCTCAGAGGAGATAGCAGATTCCCTCGCGCGGCTGCCCCACGCCCATGCCATTCCGCTGTCAAAATCGGCGGCCTCGGCGGCGGATTCGGTAGCGATGGACCAAGGCGCTGCTCAGAACCTGACCGCAGCAGAAGCTCCCCTATACCTTGGCCAAGACGATTTAGACGACCTAGACAATGTCGACTTGGGCGAAGAGGCGCTAGAAACCACGGGCTCCCTAAATCTGCAGGACTACAACGTCAACCCTCCCCTGCCTTCCTCCGCTCAGGTGGCTATCAACCCATCCCAGCCATCCGATGGCAGCGCCATTGCCCCCGCGGCGATCAACGACGAAGAAATAGCCGTCGAGCCGGCCGTAGATGAACCGACGAATCAACGCCCGAGCCCCACAGTTGCTAATGATGCGGGCGTAGCCCGAGGCAACGGTGCCGCTGTTCTGGCGGGCTCTCGCTGGGGCCAACTGCTGCCCAACCGCGCGGCGGCCCTGCTGCTGCTGGTGCCCGTTGGCCTGGCGCTGGTTGTCGGTGGCGCGGTGCAGCTATCGCGGGGGTCAAATAATTCCAACGATGTGATTGTCTCGGAGCCAGCTAACTCTGAGCAAGTGCTAGAGAACATCGACGCGGCCAGCACCGAAGCGGTCCGGCAAGTGGCGGAAGCTAGCTTCACCCAAAACGACTTCGACGCAGGCGAAGAGGCACTGACCGAGCTGCTGGATCGGGGCACCCTGGAGGACGCAGAAGCGGCCTTGGAAGCGGTACCTGACGAGCAAATCATTGATCCACGCATCAACTTTTTGCACGGGCGGCTGGCGTGGGAAGCCCTGAAGCGGGATATCCCTGCCGCTGACCCCTACGAGGCGCGGCGATACTGGGATTTTGCCGTGAAGCAGTCATCCAGACCGCTATACTACAACGCCCTGGGGTTCGCCCTCTACAGCGAAGGCCGCACCGAAGCAGCCATGGGAACTTGGCTAGAAGCCCTTGCCCTGCTGGAGCAGCAGGGGGTCACCGTCCCGGAAGGGCTTTCTAGCCTTGATAGTGGTGAGGTGGTGGTGCCTGAGCAGATTGCCGACCAAGATGCCCTCACGGCCTATGCCGGACTAGCGCTGGCCATGGCGCTGATGTCAGCCAACCCAGCCCCGGGCCAGCCGCCGGATCTGCTGAGCAAAGCCCTGCAGATCCAGCAGGTGGTGATGCAGTCGGACCCAGCAAACTTCCAGCCGGAGAGTCTGAAGCAGAACTGGCTATGGACTGACGCCATGGTGAAGGAGTGGGAGATCTTGCAAGGTCTGCGATCGCAGTAAGGTTTAGCCAAACACCTT
>JBCCAG010000930.1:0-1627 GCA_039814955.1 Cyanobacteria bacterium P01_A01_bin.135 | reverse complement strand
GGCCTCAAGGGGCTGCAGCACGGCAAATTTAGAGTACCCATGCTTGATGTCGTAGCGCAGACGGCGCTCCGGGTTGCTCAATGTACCGTAGGCTTCGTTGAGCTGCTGAAATTTTACCACTGCCACATCTGAGGGCAGGGTTGTGGTGTCCGGGTGGTAAAGCTTACTCAGCTCGCGGTAGGCGCGGCGAATTTCTTGGGGAGAGGCCCAAGGCGATACCTTTAGTAAGCCGTAATGGCCAGTGGTAGAACTCGCGTCAATCACAGGCCCGCTATACCATCCCCTCACGGGTTAGCCGAATCTGGGCCAGGGTAAAGATTGCCGGAACGACCCGGCCATAGTTGGCGGCAATGGACCGCCAGCCTAGGTCTGTCAAAAACCACATCCACATAGCGGGGCCCAACACCGAGAACACTGTCCTGACGGCAGTATAACGAGTTGCGGTGAGAGCCATACCCCGCTGGGCCATCTGCATCGCCGTGCGCTGCTTCACCTGCGTCGCCACAAGGGTGCTCCCCGCTGCGATCGCCTGACGAGTGACTTGGTACTGGGCGACATGGTAGGCAAACTGTCGGGCCACCTGGCGCAGCAGCCAGCTCCGCAGCACGGTGCTCACCGCCAGGGCGCTGCTGCCCACCAGCACTGAGCGCAGGGGATCCTGACGTAGGTTGGCGGGTAAATTTTTGTACAGGGGCGATCGCGCCACCGACTGCTGCACCCGCAGCGCCAAACGCTCTTGCTCTTTGGGCGGCAAGCGCTTCCAGGTGCGGTGCAGCAGGAACAGGAAAATTTCGGCTTCTATATCGCTGGTAGCCATCGCCTCGGTTACAGTAACGCTTAAGTTACGGCAAACCGCGAGGAGAATCGTCCGGTAGCTGAGCTCGTGGGTTTGCCCTCGCAGCACGGTGAGTCCATCCGCCGCCAAAAATCGAAACCGTTGTTCAACCTGACGGATCTGCTGCTCTCGCCCCAAGGCTTGCACCTCTGCTGGGGTTGGAACAGTGGCATAGTCGAGGGGATTAAATCGACGGCTGAATAGCATCTGAGTCAGCGCCTGCAGCTCGTCGTCGCTAGCCAAACTCAGGCCGGCCCGCAGCTCGTCCATTGTTTCTTTCTCCCCGTCACACACAATGCCAATATTTTAGTAAATCTAGGGAAAACGCGTGTGGTCACCACCAACATTGCCGCTGAACTAACGACCGGTATTGCCATTGTGGGTGCCGGGCTTGCGGGCCTCACCTGCGCCCAGCAGCTTCGCCACCAGGGCTTTGACGTCTGCGTATTGGAGAAGTCCCGAGGCGTGGGAGGGCGGCTGGCCACTCGCCGGGTTGAGGGAATGCCAATAGACCACGGCATCCCTTATTTAGAGCCCCAGGGCTCCCGCGCTGGGGCTTTGATTCACCAGCTCATGGCGGTGGGCGTTATCACCCGCAGCGATGCGCCAACGCCAGCTTACTTCGCTCCCCAAGGGATGACGGCGATCGCCAAATATATAGCGGCGCAAACGCCTCTGTACCGGCAACACCGGGTTGAGGTACTACAGCGCCAGGGCAGCAGCTGGCGGCTGCAGGCCGTTACCCCCGAAGGACCCTGCAGCGTCACCGCCCAAGGAATTGTGTTGGCGATT
>JBCCAG010000766.1:0-2312 GCA_039814955.1 Cyanobacteria bacterium P01_A01_bin.135 | reverse complement strand
TGGCACCGCACCGCTGGACCAAGAGCTGAAAACCTTTGAGCAGCTAGTAACCGCACTGCCCACCGCCGCCACTCTGCGGCTAGACGCCAACGGTGGCCTCACTCTATCAGAAGCGGAAGCCTGGCTCGCGCAGTGCGATCGCCTGCCGGAGGGGAGAATCGACTGTCTAGAGCAGCCCCTGCCGGTGGGTCAGTTTCCTGAAATGCTGTTGCTCCAGCAGCGCCATCGCACTACCCTAGGGCTAGATGAATCGGTAGCGTCGGTGGCACAGCTAGAGCGCTGTCTTATGAACGGTTGGCAAGGGGTAGTGGTCATTAAAGCGGCGATCGCCGGATTCCCGTCGCATCTGCGCCAAGTTTGTCAGCGGCACGGGGCAGATATCATCTGGTCCTCGGTATTTGAAACCGCCGTGGCCCGGCGCTATGCGTTCCACCACTTGATACCCGCTCAGCCGAGTCGGGCGCTTGGCTATGGCACCGGCCACTGGTTCACTGACGGGTGGGATAGCCTTGCCCCAGACCAGCTATGGTCTCGCCTCTAGCCGCCTACCAGCGCTGCCGCGACACCGCCTGGCTGCGCTCTCAGGGAGACCTTGCCTCCCCATTTAATGCCGCATTTGAGCGCCGCTATCACCAGCTCACCCAGTTTCCGGGCGATCGCCCCGCGGTTATGCTAGCAGAGCGGGAGCCTACCCTCTTCCTGGCGTCGTTTCTCGCAGCCTGCGCCGCCAACTGCCCTATCTTCCTCGCCAATCCTAACTGGGCAGTGGCAGAGTGGCAGCGGGCCATGGCAGTGGGGCCCGATCTGCTGTGGCGAGACGGAGAAGAATTTTGCCCCGACCGTGACCCAAATGCGCCGCGCCCTGCCCCCGGCTGGATCATGATTCCCACCGGCGGCAGCTCCGGCCAGCTCAAGTTCGCCATCCACACCTGGGACACCTTATCCGCCTCAGTGCAGGGCTTTCGGGAGTATTTCGGGCTAGGGGCCGTTAACGCCTGCTGCACTCTTCCCCTGTACCATGTCAGCGGGCTGATGCAGTTCCTGCGCTGCCTGCAGTCTGGCGGTGAGTTGGCCCTGTGGCCCTGGCGATCGCTGGAGGCGCTGCCCTTTTCCCCAGAGGACTACTTCCTCTCCCTAGTGCCCTCCCAGCTACAAGCGCTGATCCTTCAGCCTGCCGCGCTCAAAGTGCTGCAGCGCTTCCGCGCCGTGCTGCTGGGGGGCGCACCTGCCTGGCCGGCGCTACTTGCCCAGGGTCGATTGCACCAGCTCCCCCTGGCCCCTACCTATGGCATGACGGAAACCGCCTCTCAAGTGGCCACCCTAAAGCCCGAGCAGTTCCTGGCGGGGCAGATGGGTTGTGGCCAGGTCCTGCCCCACGCTCAAATTACGACGGTAGACGAGGCCAGAGAGCCCGCTCCTCAAGGGCAGTTGCGCATTGCCGCGCGATCGCTCTACCTAGGCTACTACCCCCAGGCCGCTTATCCTAATTCCCTGCTTACCGACGATGTAGGCCAGTTGACCCACGACGGGCTGCAGATTTTGGGGCGGCAGAGCGACAAGATCATCTCCGGCGGCGAGAATATTTTTCCGGCGGAGGTGGAGGCGGCGATTCGGGCCACTGGCCTTGTGGCAGATGTGGCGGTGATTGGCGTGGCCCATCCCCACTGGGGGGAAACGCCGGTGGCGCTGTATGTCCCGAAAGCGGAAACGGTCACTTATCTCGCCATCGTCGCGCTGCTCAAGCCTTACCTGGCCCGTTACAAATGTCCTAACCGCTGGATTGCGCTAGAGCGCCTGCCCCGCAACCCCCAGGGGAAGTTGGATCGAACGGCCCTACGCGCTTTGGCCACCGAACCGCAGCTTGATTACCGCTTAGCGCCGCAGCGCCCCGCATCGTCATAAACGCTGCCTTCGAAGCGGCCCAAGATTTCCGTACCTAGCGCCGCCGCATCCGAGGGCGAGACCGACGGCTGCTGCCAAACCCGCGGTTGCTGGGGCGGACCTGCCGCTGGCGATTGTTGCGACGCAGGTCGCTGTTGCCAAACCCGCTGCCGGAGGGGCGACTGGACGGGCGGCTGACGCTAGAGGTACCGCTCCCTACCCGAGAACGCAGGCGGCCACTGGCCCGGAACTGGCGGTTGCGCACAGCGGCAGGGGGCCGCTGATAGCGCGATTGGTAGCGGGATACCGCTTCCCCGTAGCTGCGCCCAGAGCCGCCGTACCCCGTCAGCACCACGCCAGGCTGGTACACCGGCGGAATGTAGTATTGGGGGCGAAACAGGGCGCTGGCGATCGCCTGCCCAGCGATGGCC
>JBCCAG010000120.1:0-8124 GCA_039814955.1 Cyanobacteria bacterium P01_A01_bin.135 | reverse complement strand
GGCTCTAACTTCTACCACGTGTTTGGTCAGCCTGGGGACGGCAGCTTTGACCTAGATGGCAGCGACGGCGTTCTCCTCATCGACAGCCTCAGCGCCCTACATGCAGGCGTTAAGGCTACGCAGGGCGCTTTCTCCCTGCCGTTTGACGGCTGGCTGATCCGGGGTGGGGAGCGCATCAGCGTGGACTCCGCCACCGTGGCTGGTGATATCCGCGAGGTGCTTAAGTCAATCATTCATGTGGAGTCAGAGGCTGAGGTGACCCCTGGCGGCGTCTGCCCGCGGATATGGGTGGAAGGGCTATCGGTGACGGGTGAGTAAGGGATGAGACGGGGGAGCGGTGGATAAGCAAACCTAGCTAAGCTTCTCCCCGCTCAGCACAAACACCGGGTCTGCCGCCACAAACGCCTGCCGGTTGCCCCGGGTCACCAGCCGGTTCACCGCCGACTGCACCACCTCAATGTGGCGGGCCTGCAGCTCCGCGAGCCCTTCAGACACTGCATACAGCTCGTCTAGGCTATAGGCAGCGGCTACCATGCGGCCATTGTGGGGCAGGTGCTGCCAGGCCTGGACGAGGATGTCCTTGATGGTGCGGCCCCCTTCAATAAAAATGCAGTCTGGCGGCTGCGGCAGCTCAGCAAAGCAGTCCGGGGCGCTGCCGGGGACCACCTGCACGTTGGTGACCCCAAAGCGATCGCAGTTGAGCTGAATCAGGCGGGCCACGTCCTCATCCCGCTCCACCGCCACGATGCGGCAGTCGGGGCACAGCAGCCCCACTTCCACAGGGATGGTGCCGGTGCCTGCGCCCACATCCCAAAAGACGGAATCGGCCTTGAGCCGCAGGTGAGAAATCAGCAGCAGCCGAATTTCCCGTGGGCTCATAGGGATGCCAGGTAGCCGCTCGAATAGGCTATCGGGGATACCTGGGGTCTGATAGGGCCATAGCTCAGACATTACTGGCGGCCGCTTTCATTACGGTTATGCTGGGGGCGATCGCAGCCTTGCGGACGGGTTGAAAGCGCTGCCTTAGCGGCGGTAAAAATGGGTCGCCTGGGACTCGAACCCAGAACTAATCGGTTAAAAGCCGAGTACTCTACCATTGAGTTAGCGACCCGTTAATGCTGCTGGGGCTGAAAGACCGCTCGAAGAGCGTCTATTCCAGAGACCCCACACTAGCGCACGGTACACAACAATAGCACACATTTCGCCGGGCCGCGAAGCCTTGGGGTGACTCGCAACTTTTCTAATGTAGCACTTCAGTCGCCCTTCAACCCACAGCCACCTCTGTTCTAAGAAACATCTGAGCCCTTCCTCGACTGAGCTGCCGCGTAGTGGCTCAAGCACCTAAGAAACCTCTGGCGCCGAAGTGAAGCATTGAGGTGGCCATGCCATCAATCTGAAGGCATCTATGTACAGTGGTCTACAACCGGCTAGGATTGATGGGAACACCGTTTTCGTTTTACCGCTCGCCGCGTAGCCTACATGACGGAGCAGCCTGAGAGAGAGCCGCGTCAAGACAATATGCCGCCCAGCGCGGAGCCTCCCCCTCCTGATGGCAGCGGCGATCGCATCCCGGTGGTTGGTGTGGGGGCGTCTGCTGGGGGGCTAGAGGCGTTTGCCGGCCTGCTGAGCGCCCTGCCCAGCGACACGGGCATGGCTTTTGTGCTGGTGCTCCACCTCGACCCCGATGGGGAAAGCCAGCTTAGCCAAATTTTGGCGCGGCACAGCGCGATGCCGGTGCAGGAGGCCGAAGACGGCATGGCCATCGCCCCTGATCAGGTATATGTAATTCCCCCCGGCTCCACCATGACCCTGGCCGAGGGGCGGCTGCAGCTGAGGCGCGAGGCGCGATCGCGGCTGCACCACGCCATCGACATTTTCTTTTGCTCCCTAGCCAAAGCCTGCCGCGACAGAGCTATTGGGGTGGTGCTCTCGGGCTCCAATGACGACGGTACCTTGGGTCTAGAAGCAATTAAGGCGGCGGGGGGCATCGCCTTGGCCCAGTCGGGCTCTTCGGCGCAGATGCGCACCATGCCCAACACCGCGATCGCCACCGGGCAGGTGGACTTCACCGGCACCCCAGCCGAGCTTGCCCAGGCCTTGGTGCACACCAGCCGCCACCCCTACCTCAGCCCCGAGGGAGCACCGGGGCTGCCCGAAGAGGGAGAGCTGAGCGATATTTTTGCTCTACTGAGAACTACCACCGGCGTTGATTTTAGCCTCTACAAAGAGACCACCCTGCGGCGGCGCATCTTCCGGCGCATGGCGCTGCTGCGGCTAGAGGCGCTGCCGCAGTACGTTGGTTACCTGCGGGAGCACGCAGCAGAAGTCGAAAGCCTGTACCACGAGATCTTGATCGGGGCGACGGGCTTTTTTCGCGATGGGGCGCTGTTTGAGGCCCTGAAGCAAGATGTGTTTCCAACGCTGATGGAGAACCGCTCGGTGCAGGCCCCCATCCGCATTTTGGTAGCGGGCTGCTCCACCGGGGAAGAGGCCTACTCCATGGGCATCTGCCTGCTGGAGTTTTTGTCCCAGGCGATCGCCACCCCACCCATTCAAATTTTTGCCACCGATCTGAGCGATGCGGCCATTGAGCAGGCCCGCCAGGGCATCTACCCCGCCAGCCGGGTGGCGAACGTTTCCCCAGAGCGGCTGCAGCGGTTTTTCATGGAGGTGGAGAGCGGCTACCAGGTCACCAAGCGGCTGCGGGAAATCTGCATCTTCGCCCGGCAGAACCTGCTGGGGGACCCGCCGTTTTCCAAGCTAGATTTAGTGAGCTGCCGCAACGTGCTGATCTACTTTAAGCCCCCGGCCCAGCGCAACATCCTGTCGGTAATTCACTACAGCCTCAAGTCGCCGGGGTTCTTGGTGCTGGGCTCCTCAGAAGCGGCAGGCACGGTGCCCGAGCTGTTCACTTCCGCTAACCCCAAGCAAAAAATCTACCTGAAGCAGCCCTCCAGCACCGACTGGGACTTTAGCCTTGCCGAAAATATAGCTTCAGAGGATGTCCTCAACCGTACCCCCAACCCCTGGTCGCGCTCGGCCCAGTCCGATGCGGGCATTAGCCGGGCGGCGGAGCAGGCCCTGCTACACCACCACAACTCAGCGGCGGTAATCATCGACGGGCAGCTCAATATCCTGCAGTTTTTGGGCCAGACGGGGGCCTACATTGACCCCGCCCCCGGGCAGGCCAGCCTCAACCTGCTGCGCCTGTCGCGGCCCGAGCTGCAGATCGATCTGCGCAGCGCCATCCACCAGGCCAAAGAGACCCAGCAGACCGTCAGTAAGGCTAACGTCTACCTGCGGCGGCCCGCCGCGCCAGCGGACCTGCCAGAAACCCAGCGGGTGAATTTAGTGGTGCTGCCCTTCAAGCCCAGCATGACGGCGGAGACCTATTTTGTGGTGCTGTTTGAAGATATGACCAGCCGCCCGGAGGCGGAAGCCGATGCCCCTCAAGAAGGCTCCGAGGCGGCGACCTACAGCACTCCCGAGGCAGAACAGGTGATTCAGCAGCTGCAGCAGGAGCTGGAGACCACCAAAATTCACCTGCAGTCGATTATTGAAGAGCAGGAGGCCACTAACCAGGACCTCAGGGCCGCCAACGAAGAGATTTTGTCCAGCAATGAGGAGCTGCAGAGCACCAACGAAGAGCTGCAGACCGCCAAAGAAGAGATCCAGGCCACCAACGAAGAGCTGAGCACCATCAACGAGGAGCTGTACCAGCGTAACGCCGACACCACCCGGATCAGCAACGACTTTCAAAACCTGTTGGGCAGCATCAACATTCCCATTGTGATGGTGGAGAGCGAGCTGCGTATCCGCCGCTTCACCCCCACCGCTGCCAAGCTGTTTAACCTGATTCCCACCGATATCGGTCGCCCGCTCAACGACATCCGCCATAACTTGATCATCGACGATCTAGAAGGCCGGATTCTGGATGTGGTGCGCAACCTCACCCAAATTACTGAGCAGGTGCAGGACCAAAACGGACGCTGGTACGACCTGCGGGTGCGGCCCTACCGCACCATGGACAACCGCATCGATGGCGCGGTACTGGTGATGGTGGCCATCGACGCGCTCAAGCGCAGCTCGGAGGCGCAGCGGGTAGCCCAGACCTACGCCGATGCCATTGTGCAGACGGTCGAAGAATCGCTTCTGGTGCTGAATGAGGCGCTGCAGGTGGTGACCGCCACGCGGCAGTTCTACCACACCTTTGGGCTGACGGCTGAGGCCTCAGAAGGGCGATCGCTGTTTGAGCTAGGCGATGGCCAGTGGAATAATGCTGAGCTGCGATCGCTGCTGGCAGCGCTAGACCAAACCGGAGCAGCCCCGAGCCAGATCACTGGCACCATTACGCTAGCTCAGCGGCAGCTCCGCATAGACGCCCACAGGTTTCTGCAGCCGGGGCAGCCGCCGCTAGTTTTGGTGAAGGTCCAGGCGGCGGGCTCCGCTCCGGCAGCGTAAAGCTGGCCATAGGCGATCGCCGTGCTGGGCGATCGCGCTGGTAACGGTCAATCTCATCACTTGCTGATGTGGAATACTCTGCGTAAGATGTGTATACCAGGCAATGCTATTCACTACTGCGCTGCTGAAGGCCGACCCTAAGCTATTTAGATTTCCGGTTTGCAACATCAGGGTTGACGTCGCGGGATGGCGTTGTCATAAGCCTCCCTTCCCCTAGCGTTCCACAGGCTCCACAAGTCTCCGCCATCTAGCTAGCTGCATCGCCTGTGCGGCCTTTTATCCACTACGCATTTAGCGAACTAGGACGCTTTACCTTGTCCCAGGATCTCCCTCTAGTTGCCGCCGCAGAATTTTTGCAGCAGGTGGTAGATCACCTCAGCACCTGTTACGAGGAGCTGGAGCAGCAAAACCAGGTCCTAGAAGCGCACAACCAGTCCCTAGCGACTGAGAAACGGCGATACAAACTGCTGTTTGACCTAGCTCCTGATGGGTACCTGGTCACCGACACTGACGGCACAATTCTGCTGGCTAACCGGGCGATCGCCACCCAGCTCAATATGGCCGATCAACAGCTCATCAGTAAACCGCTGCCGCTGCTGCTCTCCGCCACCTGCCGCGCCCAAATCTACAGTAAGCTCCAGCAAATTAGACGGTCCGATGACTCTAAACCGTCCAGTTACAGATGGGACCTGGTATTTTGCCGCCGCGGGCGCAACCCCTTCGATGCGGCCATCACCCTTGGCGTAACGCCAAAAATTTCGCATAGTGATCGCTACTTACTGTGGCTGATTCGCGATGTCACCCAGCAGCGGCAGCTAGAGCGGCAAATTGAGCACCTGGCCTTTCACGATGCCCTGACCGGACTGCCCAACCGCCGCTGGTTCAATCAGCACCTGGGCGATCGCCTCAGCAAAGCTACCCACTCCATCACCTGCGCTGTCGCCATTGTCGATGTGGATCACTTCAAGCAAATCAACGATACCTACGGCCACGGCATAGGCGACGCCTTGCTTAAGGCTTTCGCCACGCGGCTAAGCCAATGTCTGGCCCCTGAAGAGAGCCTTTGCCGCTGGGCCGGGGACGAGTTCGCCATGATTATGCACCACAGCGCCGATAGGTTAGCGCACCGCTGCGAGGAAATTTTGGAGCAGCTGAGAGCGCCGTTCCACATTGAGCAGAATACTATTCAGACCACGGGCAGCCTTGGTGTGGCCCGCTGCCGATTTGGCGACGGGGTCGGTTCGGTTTTAGGCCGGGCTGACGTCGCGCTTTACCAGGCCAAGCGCAAGGGCCGCGACGCCTATTGCCTCTACCAATCTGCTGCAGTAGCGCGCCAAGTCAGCGCTATCCAGTTAGAGCGAGATCTGCGTCGCATTTTAGGCAACCCCGCTAGCATCGCTCAACAGCTCTCGCTTTACTTTCAGCCCCAGGTGGACTGCACTAATCACAAAATTATCGCGCTAGAAGCGCTGGTGCGCTGGCAGCACCCCCAATGGGGCTTACTTTACCCCAGCACCTTCATCGACCTAGCGGAAGCCAGCGACCTGATTGTGGCGCTAGGGGAGTGGACGCTGCGGGAGGGCCTCCGCCAGGCCAAGCGATGGCGATCGCTGAATGCTCCCCCGGTCCTGGCGGTTAATATGTCTCCCTGGCAGTTTCAGCAGCCCAATCTGGCCGCAATGGTGCAGCAGTGCCTGGTGGCGGCTGGTTTTAGCCCCCGTCAGCTAGAGCTAGAGATTACCGAAACCCTAGCGATGAATCAGCCCAATGTCAGTCAGGATAACCTGAGCGCCCTATCTAAAGTGGGGGTGAATATTGCCCTTGACGACTTCGGCACGGGCTATTCTAGCTTTGCGCGGTTGAAGCAGCTCCCCATCAATACCCTAAAAATTGATCGCTCTTTGGTTGCCGACCTAGAGCAGGACCCCGACGATGCCATTGTGGCGGCGATCGTGGCGTTAGCCCAGGGATTGGACATTAATTTAGTGGCGGAGGGGGTAGAGACCCCCGGCCAGATGCAGGCCCTACAGGCCCTCGGCTGCCAGAGAATGCAGGGCTACCTGTTTAGCCCGGCTATTCCAGGGGAGCAGGTACCCGCGCTGCTAACTTCAGACAGGGCAGTGACGCTTCACCGGTAGTTGGTAAACTGCAGCGCCACGGGGTAGTCCTCTTGCTTCAGCCGGGCCATCACCTGCTGCAAATCGTCTTTAGACTTGCTGCTGACGCGGACGGAATCCCCCTGAATTGAGGCCTGAATCTTGTTGAACTCGTCGCGAATCAGCTTAGAGATCTTTTTGGCCAGCTCCTTATCGATGCCTTTCCTCAAGGTCACCACCTGGCGCACCCGGGTACCGGTGGCCGACTCGATATCGCCGTAGTCGAAGATCTTCAGGGACAGGCCCCGCTTGACCGCCTTGGTCTGCATTACGTCCTGCACCGTCTGCAGGGTGAAGTCGCTGTCGGTGGTGATGGTAATTGTGTCGTCCCCTAGCTCCAGGGTGGTGTCGGTGCTTTTGAGGTCGTAGCGGCTCTTGACTTCGCGCCGGGCCTGGTCAAGGGCGTTGACTAGCTCTTGGCGGTCAAAATCGCTGACGACATCGAAGGAGGAGGAAGAAGCCATAGGTCGAATGAAGGTGAGGGGGCAAAGGGCGGATTAGGCCAGGGTTCTGAGGCTGAGGATAAATAGGGTAAAGGTACTCAAGGAACCGATGCCAAACATCAGCGACCTGAGGGGAGCCACGTTGAGGATGTAGGCGACGGAGTACAGGGCCCGCGCCGCCACATGGGCGATGGCGGCGATCGCCGCAATTTGCGAGTCAACGCCAGTGACGTAGGCCATCAGCGCGGCGGCTGAAAATAGAATAAACGCCTCAAAGCAGTTTTGGTGGGCCCAGGTCGCCCGCTGGGCAAATTGAGGCAGCTTGTCGCTCAGTGCCCGGGGGGTAGCGAACATCTGCATTGGGGAATCCATCTTGGTGCTGGTGTTGACGCGGCCATAGGCTACCACCAAAAACGGAAAGTAGACCAACAGCGCAGCGACAACGACACAGTAGAGGAGCACGGTAGAAGTGGGCGGCATGGTAGCAATGCAGACAGAACGGCATCTCTATGCTAGCGCCTCATCAGGCCAATACCAGTAGCGTCTTCCTGCCAACCCGTCTCTAGTCGAGATAGAACGGCGTTACCACCTTGCGCTGCTCTTCCGCATCCTGACAGGTTTTAAGCAGCGTAGAGCTGTCGTGGAACATGAAGCAGATCAGCTGCTGGCAGCGAGAGATAATTTCCTGGTTGCAGATGGCGCTGGCTTCTGCCAGAGACATGCTGTCGTTCTCAGGATTTTCCACTAGGTGGATCACCGACTTCAGCTGGTTGCGGGACTCCCGGGGCTGGCGCTTCAAGCTCTGGGGCAAGATCACGGTGAGTAGGTTCGGGTCAGCCCGCATAGCCCCGCGAATGGCGGCGGAATTGGTCCCTGTCGCTCCAGAGGTGAGCAATGAGTTGCCCGACTGCACTAGGGCAAAGCTCATCAGCTCAATCAAATTTTGGTGAGTAATCGGTACGTGACGCGACCCTAGGATAGCAACTCGCTTTGACCCGGTTTGCTGAATCGCCGCCAGCTCCTGCAGGTAGGTATCTACGGTTGGGATATCAAGTGACTGGGTC
>JBCCAG010000762.1:0-2328 GCA_039814955.1 Cyanobacteria bacterium P01_A01_bin.135 | reverse complement strand
GGAAACAGCGGCGCGAATCGCCTCTACAACTTTGGCGGTTTCTAAAGAGCGCAAAGCCGTGCGCTGCACCTCTTGCACCACCACCAGCCGCTCCTCCCCATCTACCGCTAGGCCAAAGGTCGCCCCAGGCTGCGATCGCACGGCGTCATGGCTTTGGGCAACGGTCTGCTCGATATCTTGGGGGTAGTGGTTCTGCCCGCGAATGATAATTAAATCCTTGAGCCGCCCAGTGACGAACAGCTGACCCTGCTGCAAAAAGCCGAGGTCGCCCGTGCGCAGGAAGGGACCGCTGCCGTCAGCCAAGTAGCCTTTGAAGGTCTCTTGAGTCATCTCGGGCTGCTGCCAATATCCTTGGGCAACGCTGGGGCCTGTCAGCCAAATCTCGCCAATCTGCTCAGAGTTGCAGGGCTGACGCATCTCGGGGTCCACAATCAACAGCTCCCCGTCTGCTGCCGGCTGACCACAGCTCACCACAGGCAGGGCGTCCGGAGCAGCCGACTCGACGGCTCGGTTTCGGGCGATCGCTCTTCTATCCAACTTCGCTACAGCCGGGGCCTCCTGCTTTGCGCCGCCAGATACAAACAGCGTCGCCTCAGCCAAGCCGTAGCAGGGGTGAAACGCCGAGGTGCGAAAGCCGCAGTCCGCAAAGGCGTCGGCAAACCGGATTAGGGTTTTCGCCTGGACCGGCTCGGCCCCCGTAAACGCCAGATCCCAATGGCTCAGGTCCAGCGATCGCCGCTGCTCCGCCGTTACCTTCTCCAGGCAGCGCTCGTAGGCAAAGTTAGGTCCGCCGCTGGTCACCCCGCCTGAGCCGCCAAAGGCTGAAATCGCCTGCAGCCAGCGCAGCGGCTGCCGCAGGAACGCGGTGGGCGACATCAGCGTCACCGGGAAGCCGCCGTATAGCGGGGCAAGAATGCCGCCGATCAGGCCCATGTCATGGTGCGGGGGGAGCCAGATAACGCCCTGGCTGTCGGGGGAATGGCCAAACCGCTGGTGGATCACCCCCAGGTTGTGCATTAGGTTGCGGTGGCTGATAATCACGCCCCGAGGCTGGCGGGTGGAGCCGGAGGTGTACTGTAGCAGGGCGGGGCTATCTAAGTCTAAATTCTTGAAGCTGGGGCGATCGCCTACTGGATTCGGCGCATTTTCAGGGTCATCCGCCACTATCCAGGTAACGCGGTGAGGGATGGCCCTGGCAATATCCGCCGAATCTGCCTGAATCTGACCGTGCTGCTGGGTGGTGAGGACAGCGTGGGGCTGTACATCCATGAAAATGTGCCACCAGCGCTCCAGGCCCTGGTGGCGACCCGGCACGGGCACCGGTACGGCGATTGCCCCTGCCTGCAGGCAGCCGAAGAACGCCGCCACGAAGTCTAAACCGGCTGGGTACGCCAGCATGACGGGCCGGCCTGCAAAACTGGAAAGCTGACGGGCGATCGCCTCAACGCGACGGGATAACTCTGCGTAGTTCCAAGCCTTGCCCTGCCCTAATTCAACGCCCTCCCCAGCAGTATCCAAAAACCGATAGGCAAGCTGCTGAGGCTGATGGATAGCCCGCCACTGCAAAATACCGATGAGATGATCCTGCGGCTCAGCTAGATGCTTGTGCGTAATTCGCCCTGAGGTCCCCTGCGTCATATGCTCCCTAAACCTGACCCTGAATCAAAATACGTTCTCAACCAGAACGTTAACTGAAGGCCGGCAATATTAAGAACTGATGTCAATAGTAGCGATCTCAAAGAGGCTTGTAAAGCCCCTCAAAGGAGGATGAAGAATTATTGCAATCTAGACAATGGTAGAGCGAGCTGTCCAAGAAATTCTCCAGAAATCTGGCGTTTTGTATACCAATACGGCAGCTGTAAGCTGTGCTACAAATCTACCCAGAACTATTGGATTTTCAGATTTTGAGGCAGTTTACATCCCAGAAGAAGTTGTTCCAAAGATAGATTTACTGAGAATTGGTATCAATAAATTTCCGGCGAATCAATTTTCTCAAGCGCTAGCCGTCGCTGGCGCGGGTCGCCATTCCGAGGCGGGCCCCCTCGATCCGTCTCACTTCATCCATCACCTTGACCACCTGGCCGTAGTCGGCCTTTTCATCCCCGTGGAGGACCACAACGGCCCCCTCCTGCGGGTCCATCTGCTGCTCAATGGCAGCCCTTAGGGCATCGATTTGGATCTCCTCTCGGTTGAGGTAGACCTGCCCATCTTCGCGGAGGGTGACAGTAAAGGTCGCTTCAGGCTGAGGACTGGCGGTGTCCGAGCTGGGCAGGTTCACCGGCAGGCCGTCAAAGCGGGTGAGAAATAGTGTTGACACAATGAAGAACG
>JBCCAG010000546.1:0-3406 GCA_039814955.1 Cyanobacteria bacterium P01_A01_bin.135 | reverse complement strand
TGAGGCGACCGCCCTCTTCAGTGGTGTATGGCATGGAGAAGAATTCCTTTTATCTTAGCTGTTATTAAACTATTGTAACAAAAACGTAACGATAAATCACGTTTGGTGGCAATCATAGCAGAAAGTTACGTCCTGTGGCACACAAAACGTGAGTGGCTTACCGGCCCCCTCACCATCCCCTACTGCCGGCTAAAGCTGGGGCTTGAACGTTATATCGTCCCCGTCTGGGGCGAGCTGGCGCTAGCATAGGTCTTTACCGGGATGCGTCCTGCACGCGACGCTAGCCAACCGGCCTCTGCCGCCATACCCATGGCCCGAGCCATTGCGGCGGGGTTTTCAGCCTGAGCGATCGCCGTATTAATCAGCAGGGCATCTGCCCCCAGCTCCATAGCCTGGGCCGCCTCACTGGGGGTGCCAATCCCGGCATCCACCACCACCGGCACCGTCGCCGACTCCACGATGATGGCGATATTGGCGGCGTTCTTGATTCCTTGCCCAGAGCCGATAGGCGACCCCAGGGGCATGACGGTGGCGCAGCCTGCTTCTTCTAGGCGGCGAGCCAGCAGGGGGTCGGCGTTGATGTAGGGCAACACGGCGAAGCCCTCTTTAACCAACTGCTCTGCCGCCTCTAAGGTGCCGATGGGGTCAGGCAGCAGGTACTTGGAGTCCGGAATCACCTCTAGCTTCACAAAGTTGTTGTCTTCTTGGCCCAATAGCTTAGCCATCTCCCGACCTAGGCGGGCGACTCGCACCGCATCCTCAGCCGTTTTGCAGCCCGCCGTATTGGGCAGCATCCACAACTTTTCCCAATCCAAGGCCTCGGCCAGCCCTTCATGGCCCGGCGCTGCCGTCTGCACCCGCCGCACCGCCACGGTAACGATTTCGCACCCGCTGGCCGCGATCGCCTGCCGCATCTGCTCGAAGTTCCGGTACTTGCCGGTGCCCGTCATCAGCCGGGAATTGAAGGTGCGTCCTGCAATGACGAGGGGATCTAGGGCAACGTCAACGCCGTTCGAGAGCGCTGGTACGGAAGACGGGGAGGCAAGCTGAGGCATGGCGGCGGTAGGGGGAGAGGGCTGCTGTGGGGCGGTGGTGCTGTAGGGCGCTGTGGGGGGAGCGGAGGCGGGCTCCCCGGAAAGAAAGCGACGCCAGCTAAAGGCGTCAAGGTTGAAGCTGTGGCTGGTCTCGCCTGGGGGCTCAGGGCAGATGTGGTCCGCCACTAAGGTTGCAGTGGCTGGGGCCATTAGGACACCGTTGCGGTGATGCCCCACAGCCAGGGTGAGGTTGGGGCAGTGGCCCTGGCCGATGATCGGTAGCTCGTCTGGGGTCTGGGGACGAAATCCCCACCACATTTCCTCAATGGGATAGGTCTCAAGGACCGGGTAGAGGCGAATGGCCCGCTCTAATAGGCTATGAATGCCGCCGGGGGTGTTGCTGGGGGTGGAGCGGCCCGGCTCCATGGTGGCCCCGATGACAATGCGACCATCTCGCCGCGGCACGATATAGATGCCGGGACCATAGAGCACCTGCTGCAGCGCGATCGCCTGTGGCGCTCGCACCGCTAGCATTTCCCCTTTGCAGGGCTGCACCGGCAGGGGCAGAAGCTGGCGCACCCAGGCCCCAGCAGTAATCACATACTGGTCGGCCTCGCGGATGAGGCGGTCAAGGTCGGCGGCGCTGTTATCTGCTTTATGGATGGGTTCACCGGACCAGCGCAGCCCCACTATGCGATCGCCCTGCTGCTGCAACCCCGTTACCGTCACGCCTTGGTAAACCGCTACGCCAAGTGTTTGCGCCGCCTGCAGCAGAGCTGACAGCAGCAGCCGGTTATCTACCTGACCATCTTCGGGGAACCACCAGCCGCCGCAGATTCCATCTCCAAGTCCCGGCTGCAGGTGCTCAAGCGCGGTCCGGTCTAGCCAGCGGCCCATGGCATCTGGGGCAGCGCCGTTTATGTCAGGATCTGCTGGCAGGGGAGTTTTATACTGGGGAGCCAAGATACCGCAGGGCCAGTAGCCTGTGTCCATGCCGCTGAGGTGCTCTAGCTTAGCAATCCAGTCGGGGTATAGGGAGAGACTGCGGCAGCAAAAGTCGAGTAGCGGCCCCGGCGGTAGCGCTTCGGCATGGGGGGCAAGCATACCAGCGGCGGCATAGGCGGCGGCATCTTGAGTGCCCCGGGTCAGCAGGGTCACATCAGCGCCGCGCAGGCGCAGCTCAACAGCAGTGGCCAATCCAATGACCCCACCACCGACAATCAAGACATGGCTCACAGTTGGCTCAACAGACGTATTCGCTAGAAGGGATTCGGTAGGTCACCTACCACAGAGCATTGACAGGGCGAGAGGTGTTGGTCGGGGCAGTTGTGGCGGGGCTGCTGGCCGCGCCGCTGCTGGTGGCACCGCTACCGGCGGTGTCTGTTGTAGCAGTTGTAGCAGTGCTGGTGGGAGCGGAGTCATCGCCGGCGTTGGTTGCCGTAGGCTGGTCAGTGTTAAAAGCATTGGCGGAGGTGGAGCCACTGCCCTCCAGGTCACCCGCCGCTGGGTTGATGGTTTCAATGCGATCAGGCAACCCCGAGTTGGGCTGAATTGACCCCACGACGTTGGGCAGTGCGTTGGGCAAAGAAAAGCTGTTCCCCGTCGCCATTCCAATCAAAGCCGTGGCGATCGCCGCAATGATGGCAAACCCCAACAGGCGCTGTAGCCCACTCGCGATCGCCCCTACCACAATAGAAATTACCAGCGCGACAATCAAAATCCCCAATATTTGATCCACAGCCGCCTCCCAATGCGTCTTGCCACCAATAGTTTATCTTTCTATTGTACGGCGCTCTACTGGGCGATTGCTACCGGCTGGGTGCCCTGTCCCCAAAATCCGTCGAATTTGGTAACGGTTATATCTCCTAAAACCTGGGTTTGGCAGGCCAGCCGCAGGTTCCGGTTAGGATCGTGGGGCGGCAGCGATCGCCTTACGGTGTCGCGCCAGTTAGGGGGCGAGGTGTGGCCTTCCATCTGCAGGGCGCAGGTACCACAGGTACCCAAACCACGGCAGTTGATGATTGTCGCTTGGCCATTGTGGACCTGGAAGCCGCGCTGCAGCAGCGCCGCCCGTAGGTTGTCCCCCTGATTGCAGGTGAACGCTTGATGGGAGCCGTTAGGGGTGTGGACCGTGACGCGGGGCATTGTGTTGGCTTTCAGTAACGCTGCCCTTAGCGTACCTCAGTCGTCGCACGTCAACGTTGAGGAGTGGGGCTAGGCCTCAATTACAGGTGCATTCACATCAAGACTTACTAAGCCACCGCCCGATTCCTAAACCTTGAGATAGCCTAGGCTTTGAAGCTATGGTAAGTCTTGCCGCGTGGCGATCCTAAATCGCTCATGAACTGTGAAGTGAGAGGAGGGGATTACTA
>JBCCAG010000554.1:0-3361 GCA_039814955.1 Cyanobacteria bacterium P01_A01_bin.135 | reverse complement strand
CGTCACAGTGGCTATTTAGCAAGTAGGTATCCAGCAGCAGTGCGCCGGTTTCTAAACTGGCCTGCAGGCGCTCGGAGGCGCGAACCTGCGCCCTCACCTGGGCGGCAACCGGACTTGGTCGCCCAGGCTTGTCTGGCAGCATCATCAGCCAGGGGCCGGGGTAGAGGTCGTAGCACAGCTCTAGATTCGTAGAAGGCTCCGCAATCAGGATATTGAGGTCGCTCCGTTGGGCCACTACCTGAGAGACAGAGCCCAGTCGCCGCACGTAGGGGCGAATGCGGTCATCCCAAAATAGCGCCTGATGCCGGGCAAAGTTTTGCACCGTGGCGGGAAAATTATCGAGCAGCTTTAGGTAGGTATCACAGACGTCAGCAATGCCGTCACTGACCCAAATGTTGATGTCCTGCCCAGTGAAGTGGTGATGGCTGCGCAGCAGCATCAACAGCTCTGGCCCCATGCCTAGCACCGAGGTGGGCAGCACAACGGAGCGCTGATGGCTCAAAGACTGGCTGATTTTCGCGGCTAGCTGGTTTTCCTGCTGCCGGCGGCGGGGGTGGCGGGCCGTTCCGTAGTTGCCCTCGATAATCAGGACGTCCGGCTTCAGGTTCCTCAGCTCCTCTAGCGGGAACCCGTCCACCAAGCGAGAATTAGACAGGGTGAGGTCAGCGGCGTAAACCGCCTTATAGGTCTGCTCCCCTTCGTAGGTAAGCACCGCCACCGCCGCCCCCGGAAAGTGCCCCGCTGGCCACAGCTGCAAGGTGAGCTGGGGGGCAAGCTGTAGGGGCGATCGCCAAGACACCGTCTGGCAAAAACGGGGCGTTGGCCCTTCCCAGTTGAACTCTACTAGGCGCGATGTGACATCGCTGGCGTAGATGGGCAGCTTGGGGTAAACCTGATGCAGAGCCCGCAGCCCGCGAGCGTGGTCGGGATGGGCATGACTACAGAGCACCACATCTGCCGGGGGATGGTCTGAGGTGGTGAGCGAGTGAATGTCTGCCATGCCACAGTCCAAGAGGACGCGATAGGGGCCAATATGCAGACATAGGCAGACCCCCTCATTGGCATGTCCTACGGCGTAAGACCTGCACGCTAACTCAGTCACAGCAATACATCAAAGCTAGGAGTTTATTATCTAATGGGCGGAGCCGTTGCCGTGGTAGTTATCTGAGTCGTAGAAGCCATTGCGGGTGCCGAAAAACAGACAGGCAACGACAAAAATCGGCGTTATGGCCAGCAGGATGAGTTTGATATCCATATTTGAATCTGAAGATTGATATAAGGGCGAGTCTCGGCACCTTATACAGGTAGCCACTTTCTAAGCATAACCGGTCTGGTAAGTAGCCATGAATCGGTACCGTGGTAGAGGCTGCTCAGTAAACAGGGTCAAAAGCACTCTACCTCGCAGCAGTGCCGCCTACTGCATCCGGGCAGGAGCTAAAGGGCACCGCATCAAAAATCTACCCTTTGGATGCCTTAGCCCGCCATGATTGAAGCGGCTGTTACCACCTCACTTGTTACAATCGTTAATATGGTTAGCGCTATGGTCCGATAAAAGTGGCTGCTAGCCGGGTTGCCAGCGGCGCGACGCCTATTCCAGAAGACATTTCCAATGGGAATATCCCGCCGCCCACCGGCAGTAGCCGAGACGACTCAAAATTTTCTACTCCCTCACCTAGATAGAGCATATGCCTCCTGTAGCAACCACTGCACCCAGTCCCACCATATCAACCGCATCGATGGATGGGCTAGCGGCAGCGCACCATATCGATTCTACGCAGGTGAGGCCAGAGATGCGCTACGACCCGGAGGTGATTGAGCGGACCTATAACCGCCGCTGGCTGCAGGTGGCCGGTAGAATATTTGCCATTATTTGGCCCGTCCTTACCTTTGCGCTGCAGATTTTTTGGGACAAGCGAACAGGAAAGGTCAGGCAAAACGAACCCAAGCGCGCCGCCCGCGCCCGGCAAATCCTCACAGACCTCGGCCCAGCCTACATCAAGGTGGGGCAGGCCCTGTCCACGCGCCCGGACCTGGTGTCTCCGGTATACCTGGAAGAGCTGAGCCGGCTGCAAGATAAGCTGCCGCCGTTCTCCAATGAGCTTGCCTTCCAGTTCATTACCGAAGAGCTGGGCGATCGCCCCGAGAATATCTACGCCGAGCTCAGCCCTTCCCCCATTGCCGCCGCCTCATTGGGACAGGTGTACCGGGGCCGGCTGAAGACGGGGGAAGAGGTAGCCGTTAAGGTGCAGCGTCCCGGCCTATTCGAGCGCATCGCTCTCGACACCTACATTCTGCGTCAGCTCAGTAAGCTCGCCGTCCGGCTCATCCCCCAGCTCAAGAGCGATTTAGTCGCCATCATGGACGAATTTGGGGCGCGCATCTTTGAAGAGATGGACTACATGCAGGAGGGGCTAAACGCCGACCGGTTTCAGGATCTGTATGGCCACCTAGATGACATTTACGTCCCTACCATCTACTGGCAATACACCAACCGGCGCGTGATCACCATGGAGTGGATTACGGGCACCAAGCTCACCGATCTCGACGCCGTAATGGAAAAAGGGATCGATGCCCGTCACCTGATTGAAGTTGGGGTGCAATGCTCCCTGCGGCAGCTGCTGGAGCACGGCTTTTTCCACGCTGACCCTCACCCCGGCAACCTACTGGCGACCCCCGACGGCAAGCTAGCTTACCTGGACTTTGGGATGATGAGCCAGGTAAAGCCCTACCAGCGCTACGGTCTGCTGGAAGCCGTTGTTCACCTTGTGAACCGCGACTTTGAGGGCCTGGCGCGGGACTACATCAACCTGGAGTTTCTAACCCCCGATACGGACCTGACCCCAATTATCCCGGCGCTTTCGGACGTGTTTAACAACGCGCTAGGAGCCAGCGTAGCCGAGCTCAACTTTAAGAGCATCACCGACCAGCTCTCAGCGCTAATGTACGAGTATCCCTTCCGGGTGCCCGCCTACTACGCGCTGATTATTCGCTCTTTGGTGACCCTAGAAGGCATCGCCATCAAGATTGACCCCGAGTTTAAGGTGCTCAGCAAGGCCTACCCTTACGTGGCCAAGCGACTGCTCAGCGACCCCTCTCCCCAACTGCGCGCTTCGCTGCAGGACCTGCTGTTTAAGGAGGGCAGCTTCCGCTGGAACCGGCTGGAGAACCTGCTGAAGAATGCTAGGAACAGCCCCGACTACGACCTCCCGCAGATTCTCCACCAGACCGTCAACTTTGTATTTTCCCCACGCGGCGAGTTCATTAGGGAAAGCCTAGTGGATACGATTGTGGCCTCCATCGACGGGCTAGGCCGTCGGGCCCTGCAGCAGGCGGTGTTCAGCATTCGGGAGCAGGTGGGGCT
>JBCCAG010000844.1:0-2007 GCA_039814955.1 Cyanobacteria bacterium P01_A01_bin.135 | reverse complement strand
CCCAGGTGCTGCTGCTGGATGAGCCTGCGGCGGGCCTGGGCAAAGGGGATAAAGCGGCGCTGGGCAAGCTGATTCGGGCCATCGCCAGCAGTGGCATCAAGGTGATCTTGATTGAGCACGACATGGACCTGGTGATGGCGATTTCAGACGCGGTGCTGGTGATGGACTCCGGCCAAGCGATCGCCTGGGGTACCCCCGCCGAGGTGCAGCGGGACCCGAAGGTGCTGGCGGCGTATTTGGGCACTGAGGGGGGCGCTCCTGAAAATGGCGCGGCTGGTGCGGAGCTGAATGGGGCGGCCTCGAATGGCACTGCCCCACCCCCCGCTGCAGAACCGCTGCTGACGGTGAGCCAGCTTACGGGGGGCTACGGCAGTCTGCAGGTGCTGAGCGATATTTCGTTGACGGTGCAACCGGGGGAGTTGGTGGCGATTGTGGGGGCCAACGGCGCAGGCAAGACGACACTGCTGAAAAGCCTGGTGCACCTGCTGCCCCCTTGGTTAGGGGAGGTGGCGTTTGCGGGGCAGACCCTGGCCGGGGTGACCGCAGATCAAATGGCGCAGCGAGGACTGGTGCTGGTGCCGGAGGGGCGGCAGGTGTTTAAGGCGCTGACGGTGGTGGATAATCTGCGGCTGGGGGCCTTTCACCGCCAGGACAGAGAAGTGGATTCCGACATTGAGAAGATGCTGGCGCGCTTTCCCCAGCTGCGAGAGCGCCAGGGCCAGCCAGCGGGACTGCTCTCCGGGGGGGAGCAGCAGATGCTGGCGATCGCCCGGGGGCTGATGGCTCGCCCGACGCTGCTGCTGCTGGATGAACCGTCCCTGGGGCTAGCGCCGCAGCTGGTGGAGGGGCTGTATGAGACGCTGGCGGCGCTGCGGCGGGAGGGGCTGACGATTTTACTGGTGGACCAGATGGCGAGCTTGGCGTTGGCGATCGCGGATCGGGCCTATTTGCTGGAGACGGGGCGGATTGTGCGATCGGGGCGGGCTGCGGAGCTGCGGGATGACCCGATGATTTCGCAGGTGTATTTGGGGGCAAATTAAACCGAAGCAGCCTCTAGACCTGCCGCCAATGTGGCGGGCTGCCAGCCTCGCACCGAATTAATCACAAACAGGCGATCGCCCTCCAGCACCTGCTGGCAAGTCATCACCCGCTCTTGAATCTCTCCCAGCTCCAGCAACTGAGCGCGAAACGTCCCCGCCAGCAACCCACAGGCCAGCGGTGGCGTATAGCGCTGCCCATCTCGCTCCACCACCAAATTACCCAGGGTCGTCTCCGTCACCTCGTCCCGCTCATTCCACAAGATCACGTCCTGGAACTGAGGGGCGCTCTGCCGCGCTTGCTGGTACACAGCCCGGTGGGTCGTCTTATGCCGCAAAAATATATCCCCAGAGCTAATGGGCTCCTGCGCTAGGCACAGCCGTAGAGGTTCAGCGCTCGGCAAAGGCAGCGCCTCCCCGCTCAGTTCACCGCCACGGGCCAGCAGTAGCCGCACTTTACGTGGCTCTACGGCACCGCCCACCACCGCCTGCAGCCACGCCAGCACCGCTTGGCGGCGATAGGTGAACCCAAAGTACGCCGCCGACTGCCGCAGCCGCTCCAAATGGCGCTCTAGCAAGAAGTAGCCTTCCTCTGGGGTCCAGCGCAGGCTCTCCAGCAGGGAGAACTCTGGCTGCTGATGGTGCAGTACCTGGGCTTTGGTGCAGCATTCGGCGTATTCATCATCTGCCTCAGAGTCCCAAACGATGCCGCCCCCCACCCCGTACTCGGCGGTCTGCCGCTGCCGGTCCATTAGCACGGTGCGAATCGCCACATTAAACTGCGATCGCCCCTCGGGGCTCATAAACCCAATGGAGCCGGTGTAGATACGGCGGGGGTCGGTTTCTAGCTGGGCGATGAGCCGGGTGGTGCTGGCCTTGGGCGCACCGGTAATGGAGGCGGGGGGGAACAGGCGGCGCAGTACCGTGGCTGTGGGTGCGCTGCTACGCCCTGTGACCGTGGAGGTCATTT
>JBCCAG010000670.1:0-2729 GCA_039814955.1 Cyanobacteria bacterium P01_A01_bin.135 | reverse complement strand
GTGGCAAGCCTATGAACGCAAGCTGCTAGAGCAGGTTTCGACGCAGATGGCGATCGCTATTCAGCAGGCCACCTTGCTTCAGCAGGTCAACGACCTGAACGTCAACTTAGAGCAGCAGGTCGCCGAGCGCACTGCCCAGCTCAAGCAGCAGATGGCTGAAGTGCAAGAGCGCAACCGGCTGCTGCGCTTCTCCCTACATGCCGTCAGCCACGACCTGCGCACCTCCGCCGTCGGCAGTTTGATGGTGCTGCAGTCGTTGACCAGCAGCGGCGAGGCGGCGATCAGCGTCCCGAGAGAGGTTCTGCAGCGGATGCAGCAGGGCGCTGAGCAGCAGCTTCATAAGCTGGAATCATTGCAGGACATCTACACGGCTAAAACGGTGGGGCTCGTCCTCAACCGCAGTGCAGTGACGCTGGCAAGTTTGGCAAAGCGCTCAGCGCAAGAGCTGGCATCCCTGTTTGAAGAGAGCCAGGCGGAGCTGATGCTGGAGCTGCCGGAGGATTTACCGACCCTATGGGTGGATCCGGACACTATCTGCCAGGTGTTCCGTCAGCTGCTCACCAACGCCATCACCCACAATGCCCCGGGGATTAAGATTACAATCTCGGCGCGGCAGACGGGCGATCGCCTCTGCTGCCGAATTGAAGATACGGGTAAAGGCCTTAGTCCCGCCCACTGCGCTCGCCTGTTCGAGCTCTGTACCGACGCGCTAGACGTGCGCCACTATGGCCGCATTTGCCTGGGGCTCTACCGCTGCCGCCAGATCATTGAGGCCCACCAGGGCACCATCGCGGCGGTGACGCCGTCGGTAGGGGTGGCGATTGAGTTCACCTTGCCCTACCTCCAGGCCAGCAAATAGCCCCCGGCGGCTCACTGCGGAAAAGCTAATGCGCGAGACTTAAAGCGCTGGGACAAGCATCTGCCACATGGTTTCGGTTTAAAGTAGTATTGCGCTGCTTTAGCTGATAGGGACTGTGCAAGTTATTCGACCTTGGAGCGATTACCGAGTGAAATTAAGACCTAACTTGGCTAAGGCAGCCGCGATCGTACTTTAGCTTCTCCCCCGAGACCTTCCGGCAGTTTGCCAATGCTGATTTCGCTAAGCCGACAGAAATTTGAAGAGGTAATTCCTCCGGTAGCCACCGCCGAGCAGTATAAGTACTGTTGGGGCGGGCCTGCTGACATCCTCCGGCGTGTGCTGTACTCCCTGGCAGGGCTGTTTGTGGCGATCGCCCTACAGCAGGTGGTTAATGATTACCTGCATTTTTTCACCTTCACTGGAGCGCTGCTCTCGGGTACCTACTGGCTATGGGCCCCCATCTACCAGGCCAACCGCCGCAACCGCGAGTTCCGCCGCTACGGGTATGCAGGATTTTTGCGAGGTGAGGTGCTCGACAAGTTTGTCACCGAAGAGCTGATTGGCAGTGAAGAAACCGTTAACAAGGCTGGAGAGCTGATGATCATCGAAAACCGGGAGCGCCGCCTGAATCTGGATATCGGCGATGAAACCGGCTTTACGGCTACCCTGCAGGTGCCCTTGCAGCGAGAGTACCGCTCCATCCGGCGGGGCGACTGGGCGGAGCTGCTGGTGGTCTCTAACCGCTCTGACCTGGGCCGCATCGCCAAAATCTCTGACGCCTATCTGCCCGACAGCGGCTTTTGGGTCTCCGACTATCCCTACCTGCGGCGGGACGCGTTTCGGGAGGTGAGCCGCGCCCTACAGCGCCGGAGTCACCCAAGCCACAGCCATGAGCGCGAGTACTAGCCCCATGGCGGATGTAGAGCTTTCGCCAGATCAGAAGCGCCGGGCACCCCGCAACCGGACAGTCACCCTATCTGCAGCAGAGCGGCAGCGCTACCGACAGCGGCTGCTACAGCTTACCGAACCGATTGACCTAGCGGCGATCGCCAACCGCATCATCCACCAAGACGCATCGACGGCCCTGAGCCATTTGCCCCACCGCTGCGTGGATCTGCTGGTGGTAGATCCGCCCTACAACCTTGACAAGGCATTTAATTCCCTGCAGTTCAGACGAACAGATGCTGGCACCTACGGAAGCTGGCTCGCCGCCTATTTCGACAAACTGCAGCCGCTGCTGAAGCCCACTGCCTCGATCTACGTCTGCGCCGATTGGCAGTCGTCATCGGCGGTGTTTCCGGTGGTGGAGTCGCGCTTTCAGGTGCGCAGCCGCATTACTTGGGAGCGGGAAAAGGGGCGCGGCGCTCGCCGCAACTGGAAGAACGCCTCAGAAGACCTGTGGTTTTGCACGGCCTCCAATCGCTATACCTTTAACCTTGACGCGGTGAAGCTGAAGCGGCGGGTGATTGCACCCTATACCCAAAATGGAGTCCCCAAGGACTGGGACAAAACCCGTCAGGGTAACTTTCGCCTCACCCACCCTTCTAACCTATGGACGGACTTGACGGTGCCCTTTTGGTCAATGGCGGAGAACACCGACCACCCTACCCAGAAGCCTGAGAAGCTGCTGGCTAAGCTGATTTTGGCTAGCTCTAACTCAGGGGACCTGGTGCTAGATCCGTTTCTGGGGTCGGGGACCACGGCGGTGGTGGCGAAGAAGCTAGGGCGGCGCTACATCGGGATTGAGCAGGATGAGCTGTACTGCTGCCTAGCAGAAAAGCGACTGGCGATCGCGGACCGCGACCCGACCATCCAGGGATTTGCGGAGGGGGTATTCTGGGAGCGCAACAGCGGACGGCTGCAGGGGCGT
>JBCCAG010000445.1:0-4026 GCA_039814955.1 Cyanobacteria bacterium P01_A01_bin.135 | reverse complement strand
GGCGCCGCGCAGGCGGGCTCTGACGCGGGCGAGCAGCTCTTCAAATCGGAAGGGCTTGGTCACGTAGTCATCGGCGCCTAGCTCAAAGCTGTCAACCTTGTCTTGCACATCGTCGCGGGCGGTGAGCACAATCACCGGGGCGGCAAACCCCTGTCCCCGCAGATCTTCTAGGACGAGGGTGCCGTCCTTCCCCGGCAGGCCTAGGTCCAGTAGAACCAGATCGATGCTGCCACTGAGGGCGATCGCAATGGCATCATCGCTGTTGGCGGCGGTGGCCGTGGCGTAACCTTCCGCCTTAAGACCCTTCTCGACAAACGCCGCGATGCGCGTTTCGTCTTCCACAATCAGAATTTGGGTCATGCTACACCGTCCTCCTGGGTTGGACTCGGGGTAAGACCAGCGTGAACGTCGAGCCCATGCCTTGCTGACTAGTCAGCTCAACGTGGCCGTGGTGGGTCTCGGCGATCGCCTTAACAATAGCTAGCCCCAGACCGGCTCCCTCTGAGCTGCGGTAGGCGTTAGACACGCGGGCAAAGCGGTCAAAGATGCGGGCTTGGTCCTGGGGCGAAATGCCGGGGCCGCTGTCCCGCACCCAGAAGCGCGCCTGAGAGCCGTTGATCGCAGAGCCAATTTCGATGGTGTCAGTATCTTGAGTATGCTGGACGGCATTGTTGACCAGGTTGAGCCAGGCCCCGGCAATGCGACCGCGATCGCCCACCACCGTGCCGGTGGCGCAGGTGTCGAACTGCCAGTTGCGGGAGGCTAGGCCCACCGCTTTACGCTGGATGTCATCCGTCAAAGCTGCGACGTCGATGGTCTCTAGCTTCAAGAAATCGGGCCGCTCTGACTTGGCCAGCAGCAGCAGCTCGTTGATAAATCGTGTCATCCGCCCCAGTTCATCCATCACCAGCTCTAGCGCTTCCTGCTGTTCCGCAGGGTCGTCTTCCATCAGCTCGAGGTGCCCTTGAATGATGGTGATGGGGGTGCGCAGCTCGTGGCTGGCGTCGTTGATGAAGTTGCGCTGGCTTTCAAAGGCGGTTTCTAAGCGGTTCATCATGGCGTTGAAGGTGGCGGACAGTTGGGCCAGCTCCCCCTTGCCCCGCACGGGCAGCCGCTCCGACAAATTCGACTCACTAATAGAGCGGGCCGCCATCGTTAGCGATCGCACCGGGGCAAACAGATGACGGCTGCCCAGCCAGGCGAGCAAAAACGAAGTTAGCACTACGCCAGCCGCCACCTGGGCAAAAATATACACTCCTTCCAGAGCCTCGGCCCGCTCCCCGGCGGTGAGGTGGGTGACGATGAAAGTGCCCCGCTGCTGTTGGTTCAGCATGAGCGGCATCATGCTGTAGACAATGTTGCCCACCGCTGGGTCGTTGGTTGGCCGTTCGTTGTTGGTCATCTCGCTGCTGCCAGCGGCAGCCTGTTCCGCAATCAGCCCGCCCCAGTCCGATGCCATCTCGGAATCAGGGGCGATCGCCTCCGGTATGGTCGCTGGATTAGCGCGGTAGAAGTCGCCGTCAATCCAAAACAGGTGAAAGTTGTCGTCCTCAGGTAGGTGATTGCGGATGTACTCATCAACAAACTCGCCCACGTCAGCGCCAGGACCGGCGGTGGCTGCCCAATCGTCGTAGCTCTCTTGCAAATCCTCCACCTCTTCAGCCAGGTCCTCCCGCACCCGCGCATCCACATTGCCAAACAGCAGCGCCCGAAAGACGGGAATGGCGATCGCCCCAACCCCTAGCATCGTTGCTAGATAGAGGATCAGCACCCGCGTTCGAGTCTCGCCCATGAGCCACTGCCGTGGCCCCGGTTTTGCTAAAGCCCGAGGTGCCCATGCAGGGAATGGAAGTAGTTGCTTCATAAAGGGGCCTCTTCGCAATGTGTTTTCTAAGCTGGGCTGCGGCAGCAACAATGAATCATTCGCTGATGATATGCCCAAGCAAAATAAACAACGATATGAATTGTGCCACAAGCGTCACAAAAGCCTAAACGTCCCCAGTGCCCAATCAGCCATTGGATTTAATGCGTCACAACCGGCATGGTTTATAAGAGATTTCTTAATCTCGACGGCAAAATTCAAACCGTTAAAGCCCCCTAGCTGAAACAGCAGGCTCTATCGCTTTTTCAGCAGCCTGAATCTACCGCAGGCTCAGCTTTTTCATAGGTCAACCAAAACCATGTTTGAAAGCTGGAGCTCCCCTCCAGAAAAGGCTCCAGCTTTCAAACTCCAGCTGTCCTGCGGGATTTTTGAGGGCAGGGACAGAACGCCGCCTCTAGCCCCGTATCACGGTCCACAAGCAGTTTGTATCGCGATATGAGCGCCCATGAACAAACTTTCATAGTGACCTCACGCCTATCTTACGCAAGCCAACGACTATGAGGTTATCGAAATCAACTTTTCCATTGTCAAGCATAGGTTGGAGATAGGATCCTATGGATGTCTGCGTCATCGGTACTGGATACGTTGGCCTTGTCACCGGGGTCTGTCTAGCCCACCTCGGCCATCGCGTCACCTGTGTGGACAATGATGCCGTAAAAGTTACTCAGATGCAGGCGGGTCAAGCCCCCATCTACGAACCCGGCTTAGCGGAGCTGATGCAGACGGCCATGACAGCGGGGACGCTGCAGTTCACTACCGATTTAGCCGCTGGCGTCGACAGCAGCACGGTACTGTTCATCGCGGTGGGGACGCCGCCCCTGCCCACGGGAGAGAGCGACACCCGGTTTGTGAAGGCGGTGGCCCGGGGCATTGGAGCTTGTCTATTAAATAGCGATCGAAACGGCAGCCAAGACTACAAGGTCATCGTCAACAAGTCCACGGTTCCCATCGGCTCCGGGAAGTGGGTGAGGCAGCTGGTGCTAGACGAAATGTCTCCTCAGATCGACCGCGATGTAGCGCAGGCCCGCTTTGATGTGGTGAGCAACCCCGAGTTCTTGCGGGAGGGGTCAGCCATCCACGACACCTTCAACCCCGACCGCATTGTCTTGGGGGGCAGCGATCGCGCCGTGGCCGTGATGCGGCAGCTCTACGCGCCCCTCATCAATCGCACTCTTAACCCCATGCAGCAGCCCGACCCCAGCTTGCCCTCAGTGCCCGTGGTGGTAAGCGACCTCGCCTCGGCCGAAATGATTAAGTACGCCGCCAACGCCTTCCTGGCTACCAAAATCAGCTTTATCAACGAAGTCGCCAACATCTGCGATCGCGTCGGTGCAGATGTGACTCAGGTGGCGCAAGGCATCGGCCTCGATTCCCGCATTGGCAGCAAGTTTTTGCAGGCGGGCATTGGCTGGGGCGGCTCCTGCTTTCTGAAGGATGTGGCGGCGCTGGTCCACACCGCTAAGGACTATGGCTATGGTGCCCCGGTGCTAACTGCGGCTGTCGAAACCAACTGGATGCAGCGCGGTTTGGCGGTGGAGAAACTGCAGCAGGTGCTCAAGGTCCTCAAGGGCAAAACCGTAGGGCTGCTGGGGCTCACCTTCAAGTCTAATACCGACGATATGCGCGACGCCCCGGCCCTCGACATCATCCAGTCGCTACAGCGCCTAGGTGCCAAGGTCAAGGCGTTTGACCCCGTCATTCGCTCATCAGAGCTGGTCGGGCTTGCGGGGGTGGCGATCGCTGAGTCCCCTGCTGACCTAGCTGTGGGCTGCGACGCCTTGATCTTGGTGACGGATTGGCCAGAGTTCCAGGCGATCGACTATGCCCGGCTCGCGGCCACCATGAACTTGCCGCTGATGGTGGATGGCCGCAACCAGCTTGACCCTGGAGCCATGGAAAAAGCCGGGTTCTACTACGTCGGCATTGGCCGCGGCAATACGCCGCAGCTTCCCTGGACCTCCCTTAAGTCTGCGGCCCAAGGTCAGGCTTCAGCCGCGTAGCCCTTGACGATGCGAGGTGCATCGCAAGTCGTTCCAAACGTTTTTCAAAAAATATGACGTCCGAATCCGATAGAAAAGTTGCCATTATGCTGCGGGTTTCTGCTCCGGTCGCCGATATGGTCCGGCAAATGGCCCAATCCGAAG
>JBCCAG010000013.1:0-16775 GCA_039814955.1 Cyanobacteria bacterium P01_A01_bin.135 | reverse complement strand
TTGGTGTTCTCGAATTCGACGGTGCCAGGAGATGGGATGTCGATGGCGTAGTCCCGAAACGCCGGCATTTTCAGCGCCCGGCGCAGCAACCCGCCGTTGGCCTGAGGGTTAGCGCCCATGCGGCGATCGCCCGTGGGGGCCAACTCTTTCAGCTCAGGCACCAGCGTCCCGTTCTCGTCGAACAGCTCCTCGGGCCGGTAGCTGCGCATCCACTCCTCTAGCTGCCGTCGGTGGTCGGCGTTGCTGTGCATGCCGCCCATGGGCACCTGGTGCGATCGCCAAAAGCCTTCTACTTTGTGGCCGTCTACTTCCTGAGGGCCGGTCCAGCCCTTGGGGGTGCGCAGGATGATCATCGGCCAGCGGGGCCGCTCCACAGTGCCGTTGATACGGGCCTCGCGCTGCACCTCTTTGATTTTGAGGATGCATTCTTCCATCACCGCCGCCATTTTCTGGTGCATCTCCAGCGGATCGCTGCCCTCCACAATGTAGGGGGTGTAGCCATAGCCCCGGAACAGGTATTCCAGCTCCTCAGCAGAGATGCGAGCCAGCAGCGTGGGGTTGGCAATCTTGTACCCGTTGAGGTTAAGTACCGGCAGCACCGCGCCGTCGCGGGCCGGGTTGATGAACTTATTGGAGTGCCAGGCAGTGGCCAGGGGCCCTGTTTCCGCTTCCCCGTCCCCCACCACGCAGGTGACAATCAGCTCCGGGTTATCCAGCACCGCCCCGTAGGCGTGGGAGACGCTATAGCCCAGCTCCCCGCCTTCGTGGATAGAGCCTGGGGTTTCTGGGGTGACGTGGCTGCCGATATGGCCGGGGAAGGAAAACTGCCTGAAGAACCGCTCCATTCCCTCTGCGTCTTCGCTCTTATCGGGGTAGATTTCGGAGTAAGTACCCTCTAGGTACACCGGCCCCAGAACCCCAGGCGCGCCGTGCCCCGGACCCGCCATAAACAGCATATCTAGGCCGTACTTTTTAATTAGCCGGTTGCAGTGGATATAGGTGAAGCTCAAGGCCGGCGAGGCTCCCCAGTGACCCAGCAGGCGATGCTTGATGTGCTCGGCCTGGAGAGGTTCTTTCAGGAGCGGATTGGCTTTCAGGTAGATCATACCCACGGCGAGATAGTTGCAGGCCCGCCAGTAGGCGTCCATACAGCGCAGCTCATCCTCGGTTAGATTTGATGGGGTCGTTTGCATGGGTGCGTAAACCATAGGTATCCTAATTCCTTGTTTTACAAATACTCCGGTGGCATAACTAAAACGCCGCCAAAATATTGACGCTCTTTCAGCTGCACTTATGTGCAGGCTGATGAAAGTCCCATAAAGTAAGCGGCTAGCCACAAGTCAACGCTGACTGGGGGGCGAACCCCCTGACAGGGTCGCTTATTCATAACCTTCTACTTATGAGCAAGCAACGTAAGCGTCAATGATTAAACAAACTGATTATCAAAAAAAACTGTAAAGGCAGTGTTTTTGAAATTACATTCTTGACCTCCAAGCTATCTGCACTATCCCTACAAAGCTTGATTTTGGCAAGCTCAGCAATTTGAATATCAGATTGTTTCAATTTGCTCGCCTTATGACTCACTACATTTTGGTAGCTCAGGCGACTAACCTAACACATGGTCCTGTATTGGCAATTACTGAGCCGGGAAATTACTGGAGCTGGGCCTCAAAGGGCGATTGTATCAGCAGATTTTGTTGATTAAATTTATAACGAAAAAATTAGCAAGGCGATCATTACCTGCTTAACACAACATCGTGCTCTTCCTCCATCTCTCTAACTGAGTAATGTTGATTAGTCGTAAAATCGTAGCCCATAAAACGTAAACCATATTGAAAAGGTTTACCTTAAACATTTTTGTGAGTGAAATCTTAAAAGAATGTTAAACCGTATAGCATTTCATAGAAGCGGCCGCTCTGGGCTGCTAAGTTTGCCAACATGATTTTTGAAGACTTTTTGAAGATTCAAACTTTACCAAGCGCTATGCGAATGTCCTGAGCGCCTGACCCGCTGCGTAGCGAGGTCAGCCTAGGAAGAAAGAGGCTTTTCAGAAGCCGGTAGGCCACTCCTCCTCCGCTGTTTAGGTGTGTGGGCCCATTGTTCTAGGTAGCGTGCAATACTTTTTAAGCCTTTCCTCTCACTTATGCCTTACACCATCAAAGACGGTTGTATCTCTTGCGATAGCTGCCGCCCTGAATGTCCTAACGGTGCCATCAAGCCTCGCGCCCAGGAAGATAGCTACTGGATTGACCCAACCCTCTGCGATAGCTGCAAGGATCTGGAGATTCCCCGCTGCGTCGACTCCTGCAGCATTGGATCACTGGCACCCCTGCAGCCTAAGAAGGGGCGGGTGAAAAGTACGCTCTTGCCTGCCGCTATCCCCGATATCTTCCTCAACGGCAAAGACACGCCGTTCGCCTCCTCCATGGTGGTTTGGGAAACCTGCAATCTTCTAGCGCAGCGCCAGGCCCTGCCTTGGTCAACTGACACAGCGGGCTACGCCTGCTACTGCCGCCCGGTGCGGCGGGGGCAGGGGGAAATGCGGCTTCGCCTCGCCGTCGATCCAGAAGCCGATACGCCGCTGCCAATGATGGCGGCAGCAGCCCAGCCAGCGATCGCCGAGTTTGATATTCGCGCCGCCTGTATTCACCTGATCTTTGCCGCCTACGCGATTACCGTCGATTGCCCTTGGGAGACTGAGTTTGTCCTCAACGACCAGCATATTGAGCAGTACATCGGGCTAGATAAGCGCAAGGACCTGACAAAGCTCGACAAGCTGACCTTGATCAAGGCTTTGGTTCATCAGTGCTGCCAGGTGCTGGTGGAGCTTGACTGGCCTCGCCAGGGCAAAGTGCAGGCGTTTGAGCTCTCAGAAGAGCCGGTGTGGAAGCTGTTGGATACCCAGTACTTTTTTGAGGAGGATGGGGAGGGCGATCGCCACTTAATCGGCCTCAGCTTCACCATCCGGGCGGGGGCTTGGGCCAAGCACTTTCTCAATAAGCAAAACTACCGCCGCCAAAACGCGTTTTATCAATACGGCTCGCTGCCGCAGTCTCTGCTCTCAGAGGTGATGAGCAACTGGCAGCAGCACGAAGGTGCGGTACGTCTTTTGCTTTGGCTTTTGTTTAAGCTGCGGCTCGGCGGCAGCCAGCGCATGACCATCCGGACCCTACTCAGAATCGCCTATGGTGAAGACCGGCTGACCGAAGCCACCACCGTTCGTGGGGCCCACAAACGCCTCCTCAAAACCTTTGAGTCTGATCTAGAAGCTCTCTACTACTACGGGCTCAAGCCCATCTTTGATCCCGACACCTACCCCACAGAGATTCAGCCCCTTTGGGCCAGAGTTGCCGAGATTCCGGAGGATGCCGGAGATGCCCTAGAGTTTTGGACCGAGGACGCCAGCCGCTCCCATAGCCTCACGACGACAGCTCCCCGCGATAAGTGGAAGCGCCTGCTTAACGCTCGCCTGCTGGGCTTCGAGGTCCCCGAGGAATGGCGGCAGAAGATCACTCAAACCTCGACGTCCCAACGCCGTCAAAAGCGTCAGTCTCAGGCACCTCAGAGTATGCAGATTTCCGGTAGCGACATAAAATCAGCTCGTCAACAGCACAACCTAACTCAGCGGGCCTTGGCTGATCTCGTTGGAAAAAGTCAAAGCTGGATTCGCGATGTTGAAAAAGGTCGGTTTAGCGTTAATTCGGGTGACCAAGCGCTGTTGAAAGAGGCGCTTAATCTTTAAGTCAGTCTCTAAATCAAAATCGGGATGGCGGGATTCGAACCCACGGCCCCTTCGTCCCGAACGAAGTTCAGAATCTCTTCTAATCATAGCTAGGTCTACATTATAGCTGTTCTCAATAAACCTTCCTACCAGATTTCTACCAAACCCCAGTTTTTACTTCGCCGATATAGAAACATCACGTTGCGCTGAAAGACATGCGGCGATAGTCTTCAGCCCTATCTCTGGTTATAAATGCTTCACATCAGTACCCTAGCTCGCCATTAGTATTAAGAGCGATTGCCCTCAGACGCTAATCTCCGAATTCGCTTTAGCGCTTGATGGATCGAAAACAATGATGTACTGGGCGAGCGGGCAGTGCTGGTGTAAGACTCGCATGTGGGCATCAGCATCGTTCCGGCGGCGAAACCGAGCGATTACACGGCGCTGCATCTGAGGCAAGAGCTGAACAATGCACCAGGGATGCAGCTGCTGACGGTATGTCGTCGGTTGACTGAGGCGGATATCTGCTCCTGGGCTAGTCAGAGCGCGGTCAATGATCCCTAAAATTCGAGAGGCGTCACCATCAGGCGGATGAATTGCCCAGCCGCTTAGAGGAGCGCGTTGATAGGTCAGATGGTAGGATTGGCCATCATGATGGTGGATGAGCCAGATAGCCTGCCGAGGTAGCTTTTGCAGACGGCTGCCCTGCTGTGCCAAGGCTGCTCGAATGAGTTTTACGTCTGCCATGATTTGTTGACCTTGGCTCATTCTGGTGACCTCCGAAAGGGTGTGTACCTTTAGAAAACTCAGGCCAACCTAGCGAAGAGAGGTTCAGTCAAAACATATCGTGGCGATATTGACATTTTGAGGATTATATGGGTTATCCCTCTTCATCAGTAGGACAGAGCACTTCTCGTAGCTCTTCAGGAATCTGTTGGAAGTGGTCGAGGAGAAAATCCATCAGAGCTAGGTGGCGCAAGTCAACAGCAGTGGGACGGCGGTAGCTCCGGCCTCGACGAAACCAGGAGCGTACAGTAGAGACAGACCGGGAGCAGATAGCGGCCATCTCCTCTTGGCTGACCTGCCACTTGGCGTAGAAGGCTTGAGGCGTCATGCTGAGCTGGCAGTAGCTGTACCAGTCAATTAGGTGCTGCTCTTGTGGATTGAGGGGACGTGGATTCATTGGCCATTTCCCGTTGCTAAAGGCTCAAGGTCGTCTTCCCAGGCAATATCGGCTTTAACCCAGCCAGAGCTGGGGGCATCGGGGTCGAGCCAGATGAGGTAGCACCAGCCCCAACGGCGACGATGAGGCGTGAAGCTGTAGAACCTGCCGATGACAATGCCCCAATCTGTTAGCTCACCATCAGATACCCAGCAGAGGCGATCGCCGTACAAAAAGCGAGGCACTTCAACGTCGGGGAAGCCATCAGGTAAATCAGCACCGTGGGCTGTGAAGTGCAGCTTGGTGAGGGGAGTAAATCCAAAATTAGAGTGGCGGACAGCGGGGAGGGGTTGGTATTTGCAGTCACTGTGGGAGTTAATAGCTCCTTTGTTAGTGGGTGTGTGAGCTATATCAACTGGTTGTTGAAAGAGCGCAAATGCTTCTTCAGCTTGATCAGACATGACTCGCAGGCCGTATGGTTTAGTTCTTTACTGAAAATTGCTGTCGATGAAGAGAGGGACACCCAGCTCCCATTCAAGAGTAGCATACTCTAGACAAAAGTAATCTACTTAGGCCAAAAGTCTGACCTCAGTAGACAATAGAGAAGGAGCTATAACTTTTTTGAAGTGCCCACAGATAAATCTAGAGTAGCCACCTACATAGATGAGGAGCTAAAGCAGAAGTTGGAGAAACTGGCTGCTTCAGAGGACCGTAGCGTCAGTAATTTTCTAGAGCGCTTAATTAGACAGGCTGTTGAGCAGGCAGAAGCGGAAGGGAAATTTTGAGGCATTCGATATCAGCTGGACAAGCGATCTCCCGCTTTGAAGTGGCAGTGGGAAAAGCGGGGCTGGATCGTCGGGGTTGAATGTATAAGAATTTTCCGTTGGGTAGCAGCTTGAGCCGCTCACTAACTCTGGTAGCGGAATTAATAAGCAGAATTGGCGCTAGCGCTCCGCATGGCTGCACAAGCCAAGGAGCCGCGCCATGCAATACTCGCTATTTGACCCAGCCTTCTGGGAAGATTCGATTCCACTATTTATCCAAACTGTCATGTCCCATGGCGCTGACCTCGCTGTTTCCGTCAGCGGCGGCAAGGACAGTGACGCCATGCTGCGCTTCCTCTCCAAACGTCATTCCGCTAAAGGCTGGACGGGTCAGCTATTTGCGCTCTTCTGCGATCTAGGGCGCATCGAGTGGGCCGGGGTGAGCGAGCACCTACACAGCTTCTGCGCAGAGCTAGAAGTGCCTCTCGTCAGAGTGATTCCTAAGCGCTCCATGATTGACGAGTGGCAGCACCGCTACAACACGATCTTCGAAAAGCAGCAGCATAAGCCCTTCTGGAGCAGCAGTAGCGCCCGCTACTGCACCAAGCACGAGAAAACCCAGCCCTCAGACAAGTTCCTGCGGCAATACTCCTGCGTCGTCTGCGCTATTGGGCTGCGGGCTGAGGAGTCAACCGCGCGGGCTAAGAAGCCGCGCTACCAGGTGCGCGATGACATTGCTTCAACCTGGTACAAAACGCCAAAAAGCTGCAAAACCGCTGAGGAGAAGGAAGCGTGGGCTGAGCGGGCATTCCAGATGTGGCACCGCTCTGGCCGAAGAGGGCGCTTTGCCCTCACGTGGCACCCCATCCACCACTGGAGTCTAGAGGAAGTATGGGCCTACAACGGGACCTCATCTATCGATATCGCCCGACGAACTGCCCTCTACCAAGCAGGAAAAATCCAGCAAGCGATCGCAAGCTTCCCGTGCCACTGGGTCTACACTACCGGCAACACCCGGCTGTCCTGTTCCCTCTGCGTTCTTGCCAGTAGCGGTGACATCCTCAACGGGGCTCAGCACAACCCATGGATTTGGTCGGAGTTAGCCCTGATGGAGATCATTGGCGGCTGGGGATTTCAGCAAAACCGCTGGTTGGCATCGCTGCACGCGGATGTGCTCAAGATGTCACTCGCAAAGCGAGATCGCCTCTGGCGTGTGCTCTACCGCCTGGGTCTGGTGAGACGCTGGAAGCCGCTTTTCTCGTTCACCTTGCTACACAGCTGCGATGTAGAACAGCTGCTGTTCTGGACCAACGAGGCATTTCTAAGCATTGCCGGGGCGATCGCTCGCTACTGGGCTGATCGAGTAGACAAACCAAGCCCGTAAACACACTCCTTCCTGCTCCCGTGGGAAGGCGTATTGCTATCGCTCTGGGGAATTGACGCTCTTTCGAGGCACAATTCCATGGCGAAATCATCCAAAAAGAAGGCTTGCGATAAGTTTCAGCTGCTGGCGGACAAGCTGCTCAAGCTGATGGAATCAGGGACTCTGGCCTGGCGTAAACCCTGGTCGACTACCCTTTACGCCAATGCCATCAGTGGTCACGAGTACCAAGGATTCAACCCGCTGCTGGCCCAAATTGACGTGATGGCGAACGGCTACAGCACGACGCTGTTTGCTGGCTTTGCCCAGGCTAAGCAAAAGGGCTGGACCATCCGCAGGGGTGCTAAGGCGACCTGGCTGCGCTGGGGTGGCACAGTTCGCAAGGAAGAAGAGGACGAGAACGGCGAGGTTGCCGAGACCTTCTTCCGCACCTTCAAGTGGCTGCAGGTGTTCAACCTGGACTGCTTTGACGATTCTGAGGCCGAGACGAAGATTGCGGATCTGGTCGCTAGGTTCAAAGGCCCTGAAAACCAAGAACCCCGTATTGAGGAGGCTGAGCAGCTCATCGGTGCTCAGAATGCTGTCATTCACTTTGGAGGCAATAAGGCGTCTTACTCTCCTCAAAAGGACTGCATCTACATACCGCGCTACGAAGATTTCTCTGCCTCGTAGATGTACTATGCCACCGCTATTCACGAGTTGGTTCATAGGACCGGCCATCCAAGCCGTCTCAACCGGCCAATCCAAAACCGCTTTGGCACTAGAGCCTATGCGTTCGAGGAGCTGGTTGCGGAGCTGGGGGCAGCGTTCGTCTGCAACGAGCTGGGCATCACGCCTGAGCTGGAGCACCATGCCAGCTACCTGGAGAGCTGGATCTCCATCCTGAGCAGCGACAACCGCGCTTTCTTCAGGGCATCAGCACTGGCGCAGAAGGCCGCAACCCTGCTGCTAGAGACTGCGGGGCTGGCAGTGGTGGTCAGTGCTGATGAGGCAAATCAAACCTGAGTACAAGGGGGTTCGTAGCTAGCCCTAAAAATCCATTCAACAGGCTCCCTACTGGGGCCTGTAATTTTTAGCTTGCGCTCTGCGGGGTCTGACCCTATCTCAGAGCACAACACTATGTCACTTCTAAAAGATGCTGGATCGCCCTACTCAAGGCATTCAGATACAACGCTACTCACTGCCCTGATTGGAGAGGCATTGGGCAGCCCAAAAGCCGGGACACAGGTGATGGCGGCCCTCATCGTGCCGGGGGAGCAGGCAACCGCCCAAAATATCCGCACCCGCCTCCGGGTTGCTATCCAGTCCGGACAAATCAGAGATCTTACCCCCAAGCGACTGCAGCGACTGCAGGCCGCCCTGGAGCTGGGCCGATTGCTCTATGTGGATGAGCTTGAGCAGGGTGAGGCGATTGATAGCCCTGAGCTGGCCGCTCGTGCCTTCCAGAGCATTGCTTGGGAGCCGGTCGAGAAGTTTGCGGTACTGTCCCTAGATATCAAACACCGTGCCCTCTCCCTTAGTATTGTCTCGGCTGGTACAGCCACCGAAACGCTGGCGAACCCGAGAGATATCTTCTCAGCGGTTATTCGCGCCAGCGGAGTGCGATGCATTGTCGCGCATAACCATCCCTCCGGTTTCATCGACCCTAGCATCGAGGACCTGTCGCTAACTCGAACGCTCCTAAATGCCAGTCAGGTGATGAACATCCCCATCCTGGACCATCTAATCGTCTCGCAGGGAAGATTCGTTTCCTTGAGGGCAAAAACTGACCTGTGGGAGGGGTACGTCTGAGCTGCCCCCTTCATCTCTGAGACATCTCAGGGGTGATTTTTTGAGGAAGGTGCGTATTTTACGTTTTGTAATAGCTGCGGAAACAATACCCAAGATGACCAGTCAGTAACGGGTATAGGTTTTGGATTCGCCTCAAGTATTCAGCTCTGGTACCCTGACTCGCACCACGCCGCTACATCCGTCAGGCCGTCAATCCACCTTACTCAAGACCATGGCCCTACTTCCAGCATCTGACCAATCCGGTGACGAGCGCTACCTCAACGAACTCAAAAGCAGTGACGAAGACGTCGAATCGCTGCTTTCCGCTGGGGCAGATATTGATCAGCTGATCGCCGCAGGCATCCTCAACGGTGAGGAGAACTGGGGCTGGCAAGACGTTGAAGACGTTCCAGACTTAGATGAAGCCGAAGCAGCAGCTCTGATTGGTTGCCTCGCCCAGCGGTGGGGCCTAGATTTGGAGGCTTACCACGATGCTCCAAATCAGCCGCATTGACGTTAAAACCGGACTGGAGCTGCACGAAACTATCCGTGGAGTGCGACGGTCCAGATTTAAAGAAGTAGAGCACACCTATATAGAACAATGGCTCAAGGCTCATGGGCTTTCGGCTCAGTTTTACATGGGTAGGTTCTATGACGGGGTGAACCAGGCAGACCGTCTGCGTCTAGAGCCCGAAGGGAAAGTGCTTGTCTTCACTAACGGTAAGGATGGCTACTTCACTGACCCAAACACCGCCAGGCTGATGACTGTAGGGGATACAGCGCGAGGTATTGCTCCTATCTATGCGGGCGATCGCCACTCTCCCCACAACTTTGTCGCCTACGGCAGCCTGATCGCTTCGGATGGTATGGCCTCAACCTCGGTGCAAACTGCTCGACTACTGGTCATCGATGATGAGGGCCGGAGCCACGGCAATGCAGCTCTGCTTGATACGAGCGGTCAGCCAGTTCCTGGGGCGCAGCTAGAGCGGCTCTACGACAAGATGGGCGATGGCACCATGCTGGTCAGCTCGGCGCTGATGAGGAGTCTCATCACGCCTCAGGAGCAGGAGAGCGTTACTGAAAGGGTCTTTGAGCGGGCAGGGATTAGCGCGGAGCTTGCTGAGATAGCTCAGGAAATACCCCAGATAGATGCTGCTACAGGAGCTGCCCAGCAGCAGATCGACGCCCTAGCCAGCTGGACAGTCACACAGTTTCGCGCCGCTACGCCCGGGCTACCAGGCCTTATCAAAGGCACGATGGCCAGCAGCTCTTGGTGCGAGCGGCTGGGAGTAGAGGCCATTATCTCCAGCAACGACATTAAGGGCGATGACGGTAGGCTGTCTGCACCGGGGCTCAAAACGGTCGCCAACTTTTGGGTGAACCGCAAATCCGATGGCCGCTACGGCGAGCAGGCCGTGGGGCCTCAGGTCAAAGGCTGCATTCCTGAAGCGACGCTGCACGAGTTCAACCCGCGCACCAAGGCCCAGGCAGAAGAACTGGCGGCGATCGCCTCTACCCCCGTCAAGCTCAGTCAGCACTATGTGCAGCAAAAAGAGCGACAGCGGCAGTGGCTTGGGAGCGAGGAGGATTTTTCTCAACAGCGCTCGGACTGGCTATACGAGGTGCTCAAGGCGGACAAGTACGGACAGCTCTCCCGCTTCAGCAAAGTTAATCGGGAGCTGGGACGCTACCTCAAAGGCAAGTGGCTGGATACCGCGCTTCGGGGAGTCAACGTGCCCTCAGCCATGGCTCAGCACCACGCGCAGCTGCGGCCCTGGGAGGTGTGCAACAAGGCGCTACCCCATGGGGCAATCGTGGCATACTACCGCTCCCCGTTCCCCAATGCCGGCGCAGCGGCGATCGCCATCAACAATACGGAGATTATCAGGCAGCGAGACCAAGAGGCGTTCTCAAAGCAGGGTGTGGCCTACTTGCCCCCCTGGACGGCCAAGAACGTCGCCATTACGGACTTTGACCGGGATGCCAATGGCTACTTCGTCGGCTATGGGCCAACGGTTCCTGACCTGCCGCAGCAGATTCGGCAGCAGTTGAACTCCGTCAAGGACCGACTGCCTTCTGAGCAATACGAGGCAGGGCGATCGCTGTTTGGACGGATGATTCAGCAGATGGAGGCGGGGCAGGAGAGCCGGATTGTCTCAGCTGACTATCCGCTGGCAGTCAAGGAGTTTGTTGGGCGCAATGCACCGGAGCAAAAGCCGCCTGAAGTGACCAAGCAGCAGAAGACCAAGCACCCTTGGCATGAAGGCGAGTCGCGTTCGGCTGCCACTTGGCAGGCCTGGCAAGCTACCGCTGATAACCCGACAGGCAAAGTCGCCAACGCCGGGATGATTTTGCAGTCCCTGGCGCTGGAGATGGTCTATGCTCCTGCTGAGCAAAAGGAAGGGCTGCTGCGGCAGGTCTCAGCTCACTATCTGAAGCAGCTCCAGCGCGCGGGGCAGGGCAAACTGTTTATCCCCGATGACAACTGGCTGCAGCAGCGAGGCTTTCCGGCCTATCATTTTAGAGAACGGGTGGCAGACGTTGCCCAGGCCAACCTACGTCTGGCAAAGATTGAAGACCCCTCGGCACGGCAGCAGTTTGTAGAGCAGAAGCTAGAGGCCGCATCTGGGCTACTGCTCGATGTCGTCAATGGTCCGAACGCCGAGAACCTGCAAACGGCGGTGGACAGCGCCAAAAGCGCTAGGGGAATCGATGCCTCCATACACGCCTTCGCCAGAGCCTTAAGCCACAAGCCCCATCTGCTGCGTCAGCACCATAGGGACCATGGCAACTACCTGAATGGAAAGACCCTCGCCACGAACACCCAAGAACCGATTAGCTGGGGGGTTGAGGCCGTCAACCAGCTCTATCAAGACGTCAAGCTACCTGAACTGAAGAATGAGGCGTTCCGGGACCTGTTTCCCAAAGTCTGTGCTCCGGAGCAGGAAGAACGGGCATCGGCGATTGCGCGCACCTACAACGAGCTGATTGCTGCTCGTCAGATGGCCCAAGAGCGGTTGCGGGAAAACCGACCCGAGGACCAGCAGCCGACGCTATTGATTACCTCGTCTAACGGGCGAGACCTCGTCATCCAGAACCTGCAGGACCCTCAGGGGACGCTTCCTATCTGGAGGGCATCGGGCATACAGCCAGATTGGGACATCGCCATCAAGCGGGATACTCGGGCTAGCTCGGGTGTAGTCCGGTTTCCAGCGCTCTTGAGCTTTACCACCGGCGCGGGCGATCGCCACACTCAGCTTTTGGGCTACGTGGCAGCAGAATCGGTGGCGCAGCACCATCTAGAGCAACGTCTGCAGCAGCCGGACCATGCTCTGACAATTCAGGGTCCCAGTGCCCAGATTCGAGCGCCGTTTGCCCAAGAGAATGATGCGGACGAGCTGATGGCTAGAGCCGCGAGCTTTGCTCAGGAGTCGGTGGACAGCATTTCTGAGGATGAGCGGCCTGCGTACCTGTCAGCGCTATGGCGGCAGAGCGACAGCATGGGGTTTGCCCTCAAGCAGTTTTCTGACCTCGTGGGCGATCGCCTGAGCAGCGTTCCTGAAATTATCCTCACGGGACTTCAGCATGACAGTAACCAATCTGGCCAGATTCCTCCTGGCGAATACATGGCCCGCTTCAGCGAGTACAGCTATGGCAAAAACAACGAAACCCGCACCTGCCCCTCGGTGGCGATCGTTTTGGGTGATGGAGCCGAGCAGCAGTTAGGGGCGCTGTCAGCTCGCTCGGTTCACCTACCGCTCGGTACGACTGTCAAAGCATATATCGCGATCGAGCCATCGGGCAAAACTGCTCGAATGCAGGTTCTTGACCTAGTAGCTGCGCCGGAATCGTCCCAGGCGGCTAGTGAAACCTCGAATCTTATTGCTTTCCAACCTTCTATCGAATCCTCGGTGGCCGCGGAGGGCTGCTCGACATACGAAACAGAGCAACCCGCACATCCTCCTACAACCTACAGCCCATCGCGGAAGGAGCTGCGGCAGTGGTATGCGATCGCCCTTGTGAACCAGGATGAGCCGCTCAAAGAGAAAATCCTCGAAAAAGGGCAGCAGCTCAGGGCGTTCTATGGCACTGAAACCGGCATACTCGGAGCAACCCCACCGCTGGAGTATCGGCATCCTTCAGTTACTGTTAGCGAGCAGGAGCATCGGCATATTCAACAGCGGATTGCTGCAACGCCTATGCCAAGGCCGCTTCGAACAAAACGCCCCCAGATGGAGCTTGGCTAGGCGAGCCTGTGAACTTCCCAACGCCTGTAGGCTGTCTAACTTGAGATGGCTAGCGCCAGGGCGAGACGAGCAACATTACTCACAAGGAGAATAAACTCGTGTTTAACTCACTTCAACTGATTGGCCACCTGGGCGCAGACCCAGAGACCCGATTCTTCGAATCTGGCTCTCAAGTCTCCCGGTTCACGCTCTATCTCAACGAGCGCTACAAGACAAATGGTGAGCCCCAAGAGCGTACCCATCGTTTCAATGTAGAGGCCTGGGGCAAAACGGCTGATTTTGTGACGAACTACTTGCGCAAGGGCAGTCGGGTTGCCATCTCTGGTGCTCTGATCGAGAACACTTGGCAGGACGGCGACGGGCAGAGCCACAGCCGGGTGATTGTCCGGGCTAACCGCGTTGAGAATCTGACGCCTAGGAAGGGCGGTGAACCAGAAGCGACTGAAGAGCCAAGCCACGATACTGAGTCCGTTTAGACTTCCGAGGCGGAAGCCCTACTTTTCACCCTGATGGTGGAGAGTGGGGCTTTTGCTTTGGCTAACTGACTGGGTCACGGGATTGGTCTCCCAGGCTATCGAAATTATCTGCTTACTGCTCAAACTACATATGCTGCGACGGGTCCAGCTAAAGCGCACAGACGGTCAATTCGTAGAAGTAGAGCTGTATGAAATGACACAGCGTCACCTGGGTGACTTCAATGGCATCTGGAAATCAATGCTGGAGAGTCTTGGTGCAGAAGACGCTTTTTGGAATTGGGCTCGCAAAAAGCGCCTCTCGCTGAGTAATGATCGCTACGAGGCGTACGCTCTTGAATACGACAACCTCACCCAGGGGCTCCTATGGCTTGAAACCCAATGGCATGGTTCATGGTGGGCAGCCGGTCAATCTATCGTATATGTGGAAGCACTGGCTTCAGCACCTTGGAATCGGCGACAAATTGACCCAGAACCATGGCTAGAAGGCGTGGGCTCTACCCTACTTCAAATCGCTCGACATCGTAGCGTGATGCTAGGCTATGGGGGACGAGTTGGTCTCCATGCCTTGCCTGGGTCTGAATCCTTCTACGAACGTCGCGGTATGCTAGACCTGGGATACGACTCAGAGCGAGAAATGGTTTACTTTGAGTACGGCGTTTTGCAGGAGCGAGACAATGACAGCTGACTGGGACTCCCTACAGTACGACCAAGCTTGGCTAGAAGAGGCGATCGCCGACGAGGTGAACCACGACTGCGATGTGCAGGTCGGTGGTAAGCCGACCTCGATGACACCGCCTGCAATTGACCCAGTCCAGCTTCAGCAACAACTTCAGCAAGTGCGCCTCCAATCTATGCTGTTCGGAGAGCTTCGCGGTATTCTAGAGCGCTCCAATCTAGGGGCTGGTACTGAAGCCGCTATGACACTTGGGCGACAGCTGATCCGAGAGCGGTTATCCCATCTCAGCCCGCAGCAGCAGAAAGCCGTCAAAGTGCTACTTACCCCAAATCATGGCAGTCCACCTCCAGAGGTCAACCAGCTTTTATGCTCCCTACTAAACCTTGGAGATTGGCAGAGCATTGCTCAATCCGCAACCGATGCTATTGAAGCTCGTCTCCTGAGTCAGGTTACGCTGAACCTGCCAGCTTAGGCCGCACCCCATAGCGCGTCCCGATAATAGGCTCAATCCTCCGACCCTAGGCCGCGGGAGTGTTCGACGCGACGCTTCTGCTGGAGTTCTTTGATGACCTCCTGACGAATCAGGGCAAATCGCTGGACGTCCTCCTGGGTCAACCAAGATTCAATCTGATACAAGGTCTGCCCATCCTGCTGCTGAGTCCGCAGCGTCAAGATTGTTTCTGGCAGGTGAGCATTATCTCCCTTGAACTCAATATTCAAATCCCGGCCCCGCTCCACAATCGTGTAGAACCGCTTGCCTTCAAACACCCGTTGCCCTCGGGCCTGTCCCTGGTAAAACTGCTCTAGGAGCAACACTGCCGTTCCAGCAATGTGCTCTTGAGTCTTGCGGTCAACCGGCATAAGTGTTCTGGTTCGGGGTGTACTCACGTCAGATCATTGATGAACGGGTTCAAGCCTGCCATGATAGCGGCATCATCACCCAGAAACTCCCGCAGCGGTTCATCTATGGGTCTCGGGTTTGACGGCTGTTGAACAGCGATAGGATGCAGTTGCCCCTGCCCTTCATCCCTTAATCCTCCGGATGAAGCGAGATCACTATCCTGCCGTTGAGTAATCTTTCCATTGCTCTGACCGTTGCCGGTTCCTCTGTAAGCCTCTGCACCCAGCAGTGCTCCTGAGCCAGCCAAGCCACCTGCTGTAGAGTCTCGTCCTACGGAATCGGGGAAAAACTGCTCTTGGATCTCCCAAATCTGAGCCTGCAGCTGCCGAATCGAGCGCGATGCCTGCCGCCTGACGTCCTCTTCTGGTGCTCCTGCAGCCGCGATCGCAAACGGAGCATAGAACCCGTTGAGCGCCAGCCGCGTCCGGTAGTGCAGCTCATGGCGCGATTGCCCCCGGCAGTAGGTAATCACAGCTATGTCTAGCTCATCCCGACTCGAATACTGAATCCGGGCTTTGGCAGCTTTGGAATCCGTCATACTCCTGACTCCTTATAGCTGAATCGTTCTACGCCAGTGGCTACTGATACTTGGTAGGGATACTGTTGTACATGAACGCCTTGAACAGCCCGTAGACATCTGCCCACCTGACGCTAGTGATAAGGTCACGCCCAGCCGTCCCGCGATCGAGCACATCGCTCATCTCCTGCCGCAGAGTATCGGCCCAGGTGATTTGCGCAGGCAAACCCCGCTGCTCAAAAAACTGCTCTAGCTCCGGTCGAATAAAATAGGCCGCGCCGCCACCGACAATCACATCCACTTCTGCCGAGGGTAGCCACTCCACCAAGAACTGATTCACCCGCTCCAGGTAGAACTCACGGGCATAGGTGCAGGCTTTGGTCAGGTCCAACGCTTCTCGTCGACCTGGAATGTAGAAGGTTTCGTGATTGCTCAGCACGGCCTCCAACAGGGCTGGGTCATCGGGAGCTACGCCCGGTAGCTCGGTGGCGCACTGCTTCAGGTACTCCACAAAGCCTGGCCCCTGGGAAGTGCTGTTCATCTCTTGAGGCGTGCTGCCCCGCTCGAAGGTGAGGATGGAGAGATTGCGGTGACCAAACATCAGCACCACGACTGTGCGATCTCGAATCCCCACACCGGCCCGACTCATCTGTAGCCCCTTGGCCAGATACAGCCCAGCCCCTTCCGGCTGCATCTCGATACGCTCCAGTTGGCCAAAAAGGAATTTGCCCCGAAAGCCAAACTCAGCGATCGCCCCTTGAATCTGCGCTTTGAGCTCCTTGCGGTCTTGCCAGTATTCCTCTAGGGGCAAGAGCAGACCGATTTGAGCGGTGAACTCACAGCCGGTATCACCAGAAGCAGGGACCTTTCGGGTTTTCTCTGCAATCACGCCGAGGGTAGCGAGAATCTTGTAGACAGCACGGTCTCGTTTGGGCAGAGCAAGCCCCGAGTCTCCTTTTTGGGCGATCGCCAGAGCCCCGATGGCATAGGCGCTGTTGCCCACCGTCACATAGGCGCTGTCTTCTGGTTCCTGACTGGTGAGACCTCCCAGCATCAGCCGGTCTAAGCGAGCTGGATTCAACCGGGCGACCTGGGGGTCTAGGTGCAGTAGGGCGGGCTGGCCGTGCCAGTAGAGGCATTTGGTGGCGGAGCTGCCCATG
>JBCCAG010000875.1:0-1848 GCA_039814955.1 Cyanobacteria bacterium P01_A01_bin.135 | reverse complement strand
CGCGGTTGATCAGCTGGGCGTGGTGGGCGTCGATGTTGCGGATGATTTGGCTGGAGACCACCTCGGGCTTGATGCAGTCACTGGCCTGAGCACCGATGGCATCGAGAATGGCCCGTCCGGCGGCTTTGGTATCGCTCTGCCTGGTGGAGTGCACCTCTAAAAGGCCGTACAGCCGCTCAATCATTAGGATGCCGGGGCGTACCGCCGCCGACTTGAGGGCCACGTCCATCAGCCGGTTCACCTCGATGCCAGGGGCAATCTCCACCCACAGAGAAGAATCTCCAGGGATAGGCAAGAACCCTTGAGCTTCGGTACCTAGGTAGGCGGCATGCTGGTGTTGAAGACTATCAATGTAAACGTAGCTGCGGAGGTCAACGCCCAAAGTAGGTATAAAGTCCTGCTGAAAAGTGGTTTGCGGGTCCCGTGCTGGCGGCCCGCCTTTGCCGAGCCAAGGTTCAGTATACGGGCTGGTGGATAGCGGTGGCTATGGCGGGGAGGCCGAAGGCCGCGAATTAAGGCAACTACTCCACAAGTGCCTTCAGGGCCATCTTCATCTCGGTTTGGGAGGTGGTGGCCGTGCCAAACTGCCGCACCACCAAGCTCGCCGCCAGGTTTCCGAGCACGACGGCCTCCCAGGGGGATGCCCCTACGCATAGCGCCAGGGTTAGGCCCGCGACCACCGTATCGCCCGCCCCCGTCACGTCAAACACGTCCGTGCGATTAAAGGCAGGGATATGTATCTGCCTGCCCGCCTCAAAAAGAGTCATCCCCTCTTCCCCTTGGGTAATCAGCATCTTTTCTGCCTGGCTGAGGGCAATCAAGTCCGAGCCGGCCTGCTGCAGCCGCTGGGGCGTGTCGATGCTGTAGCCGACGGCTTTTTCCGCTTCCGGCAGGTTGGGGGTAAACAGGGTCGCTCCCGGGTAGCGGTACAGGTCCAATTGGGCATCCACAATCACCCGCGGGTAGCTCAACATCGCCTGAATCACCGGGGGGCTCAGCACCCCGTCGCCGTAGTCTGAACAGACGGCGGCATCCACGCTGCCCTGCTGGGCCTTGACGTAATCGGTCAGGGCCTGCTGCAGCGCAGGATGGGGTGGGTCGTCGGATTTGCGGTCCACTCGGACAATCTGCTGGGTCACGGACTGGCGGGCATGGCCGGAGATGCGGCTTTTGGTCACCGTGGGGCGATCGCGATCCAGCAGCAGGCCGGTGGTGTCGATCCCCGCCTCGGTGAAAATGCGGCGAATAGCCACGCCCTGGGGATCATCCCCCACTAGCCCCACCACCTTCACCTGCCCCCCCAGCTTGGCAATGTTGTACACCGCGTTGGCCCCGCCGCCGGGAATCTGGCGGGTGGTTTCGTGGCGCAGAATCAACACCGGCGCTTCCCGCGACAGCCGCTCCACCCCGCCAGTAATAAATTCATCTAAGGTGATGTCCCCTGCCACTAAGATGCGGGCCTGGTGAAAGCTGTCGATGATGTCGCACAGCCGCTCGGCTGAGGCAGCCAGCTTAGCGGAGAAATCCCTGGTCATTCGCCTCCGTCTTCGGTGCCGGTGGAGTTTGGCAGCGGCGCGCTGAGTTCGCCGCTAGCGCCGTCACCACTAGAAGCCTCGCCTCCCTCCTCAGGTGCTGATCCGGGCGCGGCTGGGGCGGCGCTAGAGTCATCAGGGGTGGCCGGGGAAGCGCTGGGCTGGGCTGCTGGGACGCTGTCGCGGGCGATCGCCTCAGCCGCGGCGCAGGCAGCATCGCTGTAGATGAAGTCAACTCGCACTAGCCGGGGGCCGGTAGCATCGCTGAAGGAGCCTTCTGCCTCCACCGCGTCGCGACCGACGAAGTTGAGCACGG
>JBCCAG010000771.1:0-2290 GCA_039814955.1 Cyanobacteria bacterium P01_A01_bin.135 | reverse complement strand
GGTTTCTTCAGCCGCTTGACCAGCCGCTTGGCAGTAGTCGGCAACCGGCAGCGGCTGGCCGATGCGGACCTCCACATCGCAGCCTTGAGAGGGCATCCGCTCGCTGTAATGGAGCGACATGGGCACCACCTTTACACCAAGTCCCGGCTGGGCCAGCTCCGTTTGCACCGCCAACCGGGCCAGCCCCGGCTTTAGGGGATGCAGCTCGCGATCGCGAAAGATTCCCCCTTCTGGGAAAATTACCATCATCTCCCCATCCTGCAGCACCTCCATGCCGTAGCGGAGGCTAGCGATGCCCGGCTGCCGTGTGTTGATGGGGAACCCCCCCAGCCGCCGGATGAACCAGCCTTGAATCCCCGTCACCTCGTCCGCTGTGACCATGTAGCGCAGGTCTCGCCCCGTGACGTAGCGGCCCGTGGCATAGGGCACCACCAGGGCATCCCAGCGGGCCTTGTGGGTAGGCGCTAGAATCACTGGCCCTTCAGTAGGCAGGTGCTGCTGACCTGACACCGTGATCTGGCCGAAATAGGCGGGCAGCAGCAGCTTACACCCCAGGGGATAGGCGAGGGATGCCAGCCAGGGCGACACGCGGGAGTTGATATCGGCGGTGGAACTTGAGGAATCAAACGTCGACATAGTTGCTGTAAAAGACACAGTACGCAAGGCCTGCAGCCATGGAGAATTCTACCTCCTCAGGTTAGTAAAGCCTCTGGCAGTTTTAAGTAACCTTGGATCCACTTTAATGGCTGTCTCCCGATTTTTCCTCTGGCGCGAGACGCAATCCATCGGGTTAATGCCGCCAGTTTGTTGACGCTGTCTTACTGCCGCCGCTGGGCAAACCAGCGCTGCAGCTGCTGACGGCAGTCGGCTTCTAGAATACCGCCAACTACCTGGGGGCTGTGGTTAGAGGCAGGGCCGTCAAACAGGTTGAGGACGCTGCGGGCCGCGCCGGTTTTTAAATCGTCAGCGCCATACACCAGGGTACCAACCCGGGCCAGGATGATCGCCCCGCTACACATCGGACAAGGCTCTAGGGTGACGTACAGCGTGCAGTCCGTCAGTCGCCAGCGCTGCCGGGCGCGCCCCGCCCGCCTCAGAACCACCACCTCCGCATGACCCGTTGGGTCCTGCTGCTGCTCCCGCTGGTTGTAGCCCTCGGCCACCAGTTGATCGTTGTCATCCACGAGCAGGGCCCCTACGGGCACGTCCCCAGCTTCGCCAGCTATGTCAGCCAGTTCCAGGGCGCGCGCCATCCAGTGGCGGTGACGGCGGTACTCGGGATGATCGAGCGGTTTCGCCAGGCTCACAGCAAGCACTATTGGGCTGGCACTGCTAGCTTTGGATCGAGCTGGCCGCGCCCGTCTAGGGCATACAAGTCGTCGCAGCCGCCGATGTGCTCATCATTAATGAAGATCTGCGGCACCGAGCGGCGCCCGTTGGCCCGCACCGCCATTTCGGCCCGGGCGGCTTCGTTGCCATCAATTTTGTACTCGGTGAACTCCTGGCCTTTCCACCACAGCAGCAGCTTGGCGCGGATGCAGTACGGGCAGGTTTGCCAGGTGTAGATTTCTACGTAGGCCCGGTTATCCTGGGGGCTACGGCCTAGCCATCGCTGAATGGTTTCTAGCATGAGTTCTCCAACTCCATACACCTCTACGCCTAGTGTAGTTCTAGATTCACGGAGAAGTACCTCTCTTCAGCTTCCCCGACAAGGGGCTCGGCCACTCTACTTACATTAAACTGAATCTGGTGAACCGCAGTCAGAGAATTTCGTCCTCTTCGGGCTCAGGTATAACAGTCACCGAGGGCATTTCAGGGGCGATGGGAACAATCGGCTCTAGGTCGTCAATGGGGTAGTCCTGTCCCTCCAGCTCGGCCTTGAGCATTTTCATCGTGTCTTGGTAGCAGAAGAACACCCCGTCAAAAAAGGCGCGATCGCCTTCGGTGACGGCGGTTTGATTGAGGGTAATGGCCTCTTCAAACCGCTTGTGGACAGCTGCGATGTAGGCGCGGACAAATTCGTCTAGCTCTGGCGGCATGGGCGGTAGTGGGGAAGGCTGATGGACCGGTGAGGCGGGTACTCAGTCCATGCTCCCATACAAAGTCCTGTATAAAGCGCAAGGGGGAGTGGTGCGGCGCACCACTCCCCCGAAAGCCGCCATAGGCGGATTAGAAAATAACTCTAGTCGATAGCCTGCTTCAGGTTATCCTTGACATCTTCCTTGGCATGCTGGGCTTGGGCCTCAACCTGCTTTTCCTGACCTTCAGCCTGCTGCTGGGGGTCGCCTGT
>JBCCAG010000083.1:0-9725 GCA_039814955.1 Cyanobacteria bacterium P01_A01_bin.135 | reverse complement strand
CTTTTTGATCATCCAACTAGCACCGGGCAACTTTTTGGATATCCTGCGCCAGGACCCCCAGATCTCGCCGGAGACGGTGCAGGATTTAGAAGCCCGCTTTGGCCTCGATCAGCCGGTGTGGGAGCAGTACCGCCGCTGGCTATGGCAGATCCTCACCCGAGGTGACTTTGGCACCAGCTTTGCCTACCAGCGCTCGGTGACCTCAATTTTGCTGGAGCGCATTCCCGCCACGCTGCTGCTGTCGCTGTCCTCGATTTTGGTTACCTGGGCGATCGCCCTCCCCCTAGGAATCGTGGGGGCCGTCCATCAAAACAAGTTCCTGGACCGGTTTTTGCGGGTAGTCAGCTACCTGGGTCAGGGGATGCCCACCCTGATTACCGGCCTGCTGCTGCTGTTTTTCGCCCAGATGACCACGCCGCTGTTTCCCGTCGGGGGGATGACCAGCATCAACCACGCGGACTACACGCCCCTGGGCAAGCTGCTGGACATTGGCTGGCACCTGATTTTGCCTACTTTGGCCCTCAGCCTCACAAGCTACGCTGGACTGCAGCGAATCATGCGAGGTGAGCTGCTAGACGTGCTGCGTCAGGACTACATTCGCACGGCGCGGGCCAAGGGTCTGCCAGAAAATCGCGTCATCTACCTCCATGCCCTGCGCAACGCCATCAACCCCTTAATTACCCTCTTGGGCTTTGAATTCTCCAGTCTGCTAAGCGGCGCATTTATTACCGAGACGTTTTTTGACTGGCCGGGATTGGGACTGCTAGTGCTGCAAGCGGTGCAGGCCCAGGATCTCTACCTGGTGCTCGCGAGCTTGATGATGGGGGCGGTGATGCTGATTGTCGGCAACCTGCTGGCGGATCTGCTGCTCACGGTAGTCGATCCGCGCATCAAGCTTAATGTCCCTGGGTGACGTTTAGAAGGGGGTGGGCGCAGGTCTCAAGCTGGCTGCAGCGTCCGCTTCCCCGGTGCTTTACGGGAGAAGCCGCTACGGTTGCCGGTTTGTCGAAGCTGATGGCTAAGTCGCTGGGGTTGGCTGCCGCACCGGCGCGATCGCCAGCTAATGGTGTGGCGGCTACTGCTAGAAGCGCGATTTGCGGTAAAATACGGACAAAGAGCTCTGTGTAGAGTGACATAAGTAATGGTGCCCCGTAATGGTCTATTTGCTGATACGGGCCATTTCATCCTGAATCAGGACAGCCAGCGACCTGATTTTATGTTGCTTTGCGTTCCTTCTCTTCTGCAGTCGCGTGGCTCTGCCGCTTGCCCCCTTGCAGACCGTTACTGCAGAAAGAGCAGCGTTGCCTGCAATAGGCCGATGGTAAATCCCAAAACGCCCCCCAGGTTGACAATTGCCTGCAGCTCATTGCGCACGATGCCTTGAATGGTGACCTCTAGCTCTTGGGGAGAGGTGGCGTTGACCCGCTCAATAATCACCTGGTCAATATTCAGAATCGGAATGGTCTGGGCTACGATGGTCTCCAAGTCGCGCTCCAGGTAGCGCTCTAGCACCAGGGCCAGCTCTTGGCTCACGGGCACGAGGGACTTGGCAATGGTGTTTGAGCTCCGCAGCCGGTTGACTAACAGGGAGGCGATCGCCCGCCAGTCGATGGATTCTCCCAAATCCCGCAGCAGGTCTGCCCCCTGGGCGTACAGATACTCCCGCAGGGTCTGGCGCACCGTCTGCCGCAGCTGCCGCACGGTGTACACCGGCAGGTTTTGTAGGGAAAAGTTTTGAATCCACTCCTGCAGTCGCCCCTTAAGATCTAGCTGCTGGATCAATCGAGCGATTTTGGCATTGCTGGCGTCCTGCTCCTCTAGGCAGTAGGTGCGCAGGCGCACCAGGGTGTTGCGGAGGCCGATGATATTGGCGACGACCCAGTAGGTGCCCGTGGCCTGCTCTCGAATAGCCCCATCGATGGTGCGGATGTTGCGGTCTGTTAGAAAGTCGACAAGGGTCTGACGAATATTGTCGGGAGCCAGCACGGTGCTCAACAGCCAGTCAGACACCTGCGCCGCCTGGGCCTCGGTCAACTGCAGCTCCAGCAGCACCCGCTCAAAAATCTGGTTGAACTGGGGCTCTAGAAAGTCTTCGTTGCGGGCCAGGGCCTTGAGCAGCTTGGGCAGCGACTCCTCCGCCAAATCTTCTAAAACCCCCGCCACAATCCGGGTCGCTTTCTCTTCGTTGGGGCCCATTTGGTCAATGGCCATTTGCAGCAGCCAGGAGATAGCCGTCTGGATACGCTCTAGGGCCAACAGCCGCCGCGCCAGCTTCTGCAATTCGTCAGGGGTGAGCAGCGACTTCATGATTGTGTCGGCAATCCGCTTGGCGAGCCGCCCCTGGTTGCTGGGAATCAGCCCTGGCGTAAAGGGGACGCGCCGCCGCCCAATGTACACCGGGCGGTAGGGGCGAAACAGCATCTTAATCGCCAGGTCATTGGTGAAATAGCCAATAATCCCCCCCACCACAGGCGGAGCCAGCAGAAGCCAAGGATTAGAAAGTGCCATGGAGGATGTTCTCCGGAAAAACCAACCGCTGCGCCAGCCCTAGGCCTTCACTACCAATACGCCCATCATGCCCCCCATCAAGGGGTGGTGCACCGCGCTAGCAAACCCAGCGCCTCTCGCCAGTTCTACCTGGCGATCGCCCGTGGGGAAGCGGCGCAGGCTGTCGCTAATGTAAGCATACTCTGACGCTAGGCCAAACTGCCGCGCCGTCGGCACCACCCAGTTATCTAGATAGAGCTGCTGAAACTGGCGAACGGCAAGAGATTTAGGGCGGTGAAAGTCGAGGATAGCGGCCCGGGCACTCGGCCTGAGCACTCGGCGAATCTCCGCCAGGCTTTTGGGGATATTGGCGACGTTGCGTAGGCCATACCCCATGGTGGCGGCGTCTATGCTGCCGCTATCCACAGGCAGATCTAGGGCGTCTCCTGTAACCCAGGTAATCTCAGCCCGAGGGACGGCCCAGCGGGTTGCCGCTCGCTGCCGGGCGATCGCTAACTGGCGGGGAGCAAAGTCTACGCCCGTGACCTGTCCGGTTGGCCCCGCGCGGCGCGCTAGCAGGTAGGCCAAGTCACCGCTGCCGCAGCAGATGTCCAGGCAGGTAGCTCCAGGCATAGGGCCAGCCCAGTCCACAGCCATCTGCTTCCAAACGTGGTGCAGCCCGAAGCTGAGCCGGGTATTCAGCGCGTCGTACTGGGGGGCGATTTGGTCGAAGAGGGCCTGTACCTGGGCGGGGGATGGCGGTGGGGTCACGGCGCTGGACTTAACGGGTAAGCTGACTAATTTTATAGCAAAACCGCGTCGGGGCTATCTTGCCCCGACGCGGCACGGAGTTTTGCTCAGTAAGTTTTGCTCAATAAACTACAGAGCGCCAAACCTATAGAGCGCCGAACTCTAGTCAACAACGGGGGAAGTGAAGCTCACGCCTTTGCTCTGCAGACAGTCACGGAAGGCAATTTCAGCGTCGCTGAGGGTTGGGTCATCTTTGAGGTTAAAGGCGCGCTCCAAGAAGTCATTACCCATTTCGCCAAAGGCGCGGGCAACGCGATCGCCGATGTCCTCATTCTCAGCGCTAATTTGCTCGGGAAGGCAAGCGTCAATGGCCTCAAGTTGGGCAGAATCGAACTGCTCAACGGACTGCACCTGCCCACTGTAGATGTCAGAGAAGTAGGCGTTTTGGCCCGCTTGCTGAGGAACGGCCTGGGCCGGAACCATCGTCAAGCCTAGGACTAGACCGACGAGGCACAGGGATGCCACAGCAGCCTTCTGCAGTCGCTTAATCATACTCATACATGCTCCTTGATCTAGAATTCCTATCTAGATTTGATGTAACAACGACTACGAGTGTAATCAATCGTTTTGTAGTCTGCGTAGCATCTAAAGTCTGGTTGTCATGCAAAATAGCCAACCAGTTAGCGTATTTTTTAGCGGCGATCTCAGGCTGGTCTTCCTCAATTTGACTGATGCGTTTTTCCCTGGAATCTGTCAATATGTTGATTACAGACGATTAAACTTAATATTTTATGACCGCTATTCGCCGTACCGATCCTGTCCGCACATACTTGGAAGATATCGGGCGCGTCCCGCTACTTACCCATGAACAGGAGATTGTTTTAGGCAAACAGGTGCAGCAGCGGGTAGCGCTGGAGGCCATCCGCGATCGCCTGCAGGAGGAAAGCGAAGACAGCGTTTCTCTGGCGACCTGGGCCGAGGCGGCTAGCACCACCGAGCACCAATTGCGTCAAATCCTGCGAGATGGGGAGCGGGCCAAGACCAAAATGGTCAAGGCTAATCTGCGGCTCGTGGTGTCGGTGGCCAAGAAATATATCAAGTCAAATTTAGAATTCTTGGACCTTATTCAAGAGGGAACCCTGGGCCTCTATCGCGGCGTCGAAAAATTTGACCCCGCGAAGGGATATCGCTTTAGCACCTACGCCTACTGGTGGATTCGCCAGGCCATCACCCGGGCGATTGCCGAGCAGAGCCGCACCATTCGTCTCCCCATCCACGTGGTGGAGCAGCTCAACAAAATCCGCAAAGTGCGGCGGCAGCTCTCCCAGAAGCTGGGGCGATCTCCCAGGGCCACTGAAATTGCCGAAGAGGCCAATATTCCCATCGAGAAGGTCCGCTACTACCTAGATCGCTCCCGCCAGCCCCTGTCGCTGGACATCACCATTGGCGAAAACGACAACAACGCCCTAGGGGACTTTTTACCCGACGACGGCGACACCCCCGAGGACGTAGTCACTAGTCGCCACCTGCGCCAGGACCTCAGCACGTTGATGGCGGAGCTGACGCAGCAACAGCAGGATGTGATTACCCTGCGGTTTGGCCTCCGGGGGGAGAAACCCCTCACCCTTGCCAAAGTAGGTGACCAGCTTGACATTAGCCGGGAGCGCGTGCGGCAGATTCAGCAGGATGCTCTGCGCCACTTGCGCCGCAAGCGCCAGGATTTACGGGCCTACATGGCGGCGCTGTAGTGGATCCTGTAGTGGGCTAACGCGGCCTGTAGACGGCCAAACCGCCTCCGTGTAAGCTGAAGGCAGTTTTGAAGCGGCATCCCCATGGTCAACGTCGTTGATTCCCAAGCGCGCACCACAGTCCAGCCTGTCGCTACGCCCCAGAACCAAGCGGCCTTCCTTGATGTTCCCTCCCATGTCTACAAGGGTAATCCCCACTGGGTGCCGCCCCTGCGCAGCAGCGAAGCCAGCCTGTTCGACCCAGAGAATGAATTTCTCAGCTACGGCAGCTTCCAGGCGTTTGTAGCTCTAAAAGGAAACGTGCCAGTGGGCCGGGTAGTGGCCGCGGTTAACCGCCGGCTCATAGAAAAAGAGCAGCGCCCCGTCGGGGTATTCGGCTACTTTGAGTGCCTCGACGACCTAGCGATCGCGGCGGCGCTATTGGAGGCTGCCTCCCATTGGCTAAAGCAGCAGGGCATCACCCTAGTACGGGGTCCCATTGATCTTTCAACCCACAACCGCTGCCTGTTCCAGATTGATCAGTTCGACTCATCGCCGATGATCATGATGCCCTACAACCCACCCTACTACCCGGCGTTTATGGAGCAGTTGGGCTGGCATAAAGCCGTCGAGGCTTACTCCTACGGTCTGGTGCGCGGCCAGGCGCTCCCCCCCCAATACGAGCGCGGCTACAACATCGCCGTCAAATCTGGCGTTACCTTTCGGCAGCTGGCCCTAGAGGGTGACGCCTTTTGGCAGGACGTCACCCAGATGTACTACCTGTTTAACGAGATGTTTGCCAACAACTGGGGAGCCACCGCCCGGACACTGGAAGAGTTTAAGCAAGAAGCAAAAGACCTGCAGACTCTGGTGGACCCCAATATCTTTTGGATTGCGGAATACCAGGGCGAGATGATCGGCTTTTTCATGGCCTTGCCGGACTACAACATGGTGCTCAAACACCTCAACGGCCGGCTCAATCTGTGGGGCAAACTCAAATTTCTTTGGTACCGTCGCCAAATTAATCAGGCCCGGGTTTTGGTCATCTGCGCCAAGCCGGAGCACCGGCGGCGGATGGTTCCCTTGGCCCTAATCTACCTAGGGTTCAGCAACGCCGAGGCGTCAAAGCGCAACTATCAGTTTGCCGAGCTCGGCTACGTCTACGAAGACAACAAAACCTCCCGCAGCATTGTGGAAGCGACGGGGGCACAAATCCATAAAACCTACCGGATCTACGAGAAGGCTATATGAAGACGCTGGTGACTGGGGCAAATGGATTTACCGGCTCGCATCTGGTCAGTGCCCTGCTGGGGCGCGGCCATAGCGCCGTGGGGTTTGTGCGCGCCACAAGTGACCTGTCGCGGCTGCAGCCCTACCAAGCAGGCGACCTGACCCTCGCCTACGGGGATATCACGGACCAAGCGGCCCTAACCCAGGCCATGGTAGGGGTGGACTGGGTGTTTCATACCGCCGCCTATGTGGAGCTCGGGGTAGTGGACGCTGAGCGCATGGCACGGGTGAACGTGGAGGGAACCCAGGCTGTACTGGCGGCAGCACAGGCAGCAGGGGTGTCTCGCCTACTCTACTGCAGCACCATCGGCGTCTACGGCGATACTCAGGGCCGGGTGATCGACGAAACCTTTGCGCGGCAGCAGCAGGATTTTTCTTCGGCGTATGATCGCACCAAATACGAAGCCCAGCAGCGGGTAGACCAGGCGGTAGCGGCAGGACTGCATACGGTCAGCGTCATGCCCTCAGGAATTTTTGGCCCCGATGACCCTCACTTTGGCCCGGTGCTAGATGCCTTTCGGCGAGGAAAGCTGAAGGTATGGGCCGGGGGCGATCGCGTCACGGGCATCGTCCATGTGGATGACCTAGTGCAGGGGATGCTGCTGGCCATTGAACAAGGCGCGCCCGGTGAGCACTTTATCCTCTCTGCCGATGAGATGACGACGCGGGAGATGTTTGCCACCTTGAGCCAGATGACCGGCGTCCCGGAGCCAGCGGAGGTGCCGCCCCCCATCGTCAGGGCAGCCGGGGCGCTACTGGACCCCGTTGGCCGGTTACTGAACTGGCAACCCCCCATTAGCCAAGAGCGGGTCCACTACATCTATGATCGCTGTGTACGGGTGGACGGCGCTAAGGCAAAGCAGCAGCTTGGCTGGCAGCCGCGATCGGTGGAAGACACGCTGCAGGATTGCATTACTCACCGCCCCACAGTTGGGCAAGCCTAAGAACTATCCGGACGGCGATCGCCCCCCTTTGAAGACGAGAAGATTCCGGATGGCTAGCGAATAGCCGCCGATATTAGCTTTGCCGCGCCTAAATTGACAAAGATACGCAGAAGTAAGAGAATCTCCTATGCCCATGTGGGCTATCCTTAGCTAACCGCTGCTCAAGCGGAGGCACCTCGATTACGGCGCGGCTCAACCCAAATTTAGCGATTCTCACCGTTAGAAGACACCTTTAAGATTTAGGAGATGCTATGACGTTATCGACATTTCAAAAAGCTTTACTCATCGTCGCTGGTGGCGTAGGGGCCTTGACCAGCTTTGCAGCCCCGGCTTGGACCTTGACGCAGGAAGAGATTGTCACTCAGCTTCGGCCCGTTCCCGTCTTCACTATCACAGACGGCAACGGAGCGCCTCTCGTCTCTGAGCAACCTGGCAACGAGGACGCCGCTCCCATTGCCCGGGTTTTTATTACCGAGGCCGATGCCCAACAGTTTCTCGGCTCCATTCAAGAGAATAACCCTGAACTAGGCGCGGATGTGCGAATTACGCCGGTCCCCCTCAGCAGTATTTACACGACGGCCGTAAACACGCAAGAAGGGGAAAATGAGCTGGATTTCGTTTTTATCCCCTCTCAAGCTGAAGCGGAATCAGCCGTTGAGATCTTAAAAGATGATCTAGAAGCTCAGGGCGAGGACCCCTCCGCAATCACAGATTTTCGAGGGGTTCCCCTATTTACCGCCCGCAGCAGCACGGCTGACGACAACCAGGGCTACTTGACCATTCAGGTCAATGACCAGCAGATTGTCCCCCTATTTTTCTCCTACGCCGAGCTACAGGCTCTAATCAGCAACATCGGCGAGGGGCAGCCCGACTTTGCCGCAGGCCTCGATCCGTACGTGATTCGGCTAGAAGAGCTGATCGATACTCTAGAATCAACAGAGGATCAGACCCTGCTGCGGCTGCAGCTCATCCCTTCAGAAGCGGCCATTCAAGCCGCCCAAGAAGCTGCCCAAGACGTTCAAGACGCCCAGGGCGAAGCAGAGTAGCCGCCAGTTGTACAAGGCAGCAGGCTCGTCGGTTTGGCAATGGCGACAGCAGGCCCGGCAGCAGGCGATCGCCCGTCAAATTGACCCGGCGGAAGTGGACTGGGTGCTGCTGGCGGTCAGCGACCTAGACCGGCTGGCCCTGAAGCTAGGAACCGTGCCGCAGCGGCCCTCAATCACCCTAACGCTGCCGCTGAGGGAGCTCACCCAGCGGTGGCAGCGGCGCGTCACTGAGCGATCGCCCCTGCAGTACGTCACCGGCACCGCTCCCTGGCGCAATTTCGACTTAGCGGTATCTCCGGCGGTGCTGATCCCCCGCCCCGAGACCGAGCAGCTCATTGACATTGTCGATCAGACAACTCAAACTCAACCAGCATTGCGGCAGGGCACCTGGGCTGACTTGGGCACCGGCAGCGGCGCGATCGCTCTAGGGCTGGCCGAGCTGATGCCCAGCGCCGAAATCCTAGCGGTGGACTGCAGCCCCGACGCCTTGACCGTCGCCCAGCAAAACGCCCAGCGCTATTCCCTGGGCGATCGCATTCAGTTTCTTGAGGGTAGCTGGTTTGAGTCCCTATCTCTTTGGCGCGGCCAGCTCAGCGGCATGGTTTCTAACCCGCCTTACATCCCTACCGCTATGCTGGCAGGCCTTGACCCGGAGGTGCAGCATGACCCGCAGATGGCCCTGGATGGGGGAGAGGATGGGTTAGCTGCGATTCGGCAGCTTATAGCGATCGCGCCAGATTACTTGCCCCCCGGCGGGGTGTGGCTGGCGGAGACGATGCAGGGACAGCCGGAGGCGGTGGTGAGGCTGCTAGGGCAAGGGCCCTATGGGGACGTTCAGGTATTCTCTGATTTGGCGGGGATTGAGCGGTTTGTGCTGGCGCGGCGATCGTAGGGCAGAGCCCACCAACCTACATCTGGTACGTCATGCTGCGCTGACAGCACCCTACCTGAACCTGGAAGATATTCTTAATAACTTCCCCAGCCAAGCCACGGTCCTGCAAAATCGAATGCAGCACTAGCAAGCAAGGACCAATACCGTGGCATCTATTACAGGCACCAACGCCCGAGACATCCTAGAGGGAACCGGCAGTTCTGACACAATCACCGGCCTAGGCGGTAACGATGTCCTACTGGGGCTGGGGGGAGACGATGCCCTGATTGGTGGCGCTGGCGATGACTTCATCGAAGCAGACGTCGGCGACGACGTGCTGATTGGTGATGGCGGCAACGATCGCCTCCGGGGCGGGGGCGGGCGCGATCGCCTCAGCGGGGGGACCGGCAACGACAACCTTAACGGCGATAGCGGTGATGACAGTCTGTTCGGCGACGATGGCGACGACAACCTCAGCGGCGGCTTCGGCAACGATGTGCTGGATGGGGGGTCGGGAGATGACCGGCTGATTGGTAACGGCGGTAACGACGAGCTGTCGGGTGGTGGCGGTCAAGACACCCTGCTGGGGGGAAGCGGCAACGACGTGTTG
>JBCCAG010000179.1:0-6532 GCA_039814955.1 Cyanobacteria bacterium P01_A01_bin.135 | reverse complement strand
TGATGATGACTACTGGTCAAAAACCGATGAAACTGGCGATTGGCCGGAGGCTTTCACAACCGCCATGGCAGAAGGCGGATGGCTGGGGGTGGCTTTTCCAGAGGAGTATGGTGGTTCAGGTCTCGGACTGACGGAAGCATCGTCAACCACTACTTGGTCGAAGGTAAAGCTGCCGCTGGCGGTGCGCCGCTGACCCAAGGCGTCCTAGTCGTGGTTGTAGGTCAGGCCTGGCCGATCGGCGGGAATCACGAACATCACCGGGAAAGGGTTACAATCCTGTCGCGCCGCACAGATAATGCGATCGCTCACCACTGCCCCGGTGCAAAAGGACTTGATGCCGTTAGCGACAAAGCCGTCGCCGTGGGGCTCTAGGGTGAGGCGCATGTCGCGGGTGTTGATGGCGTTGGCCCACAGCAGGTTGTGCTGGGCGGTTTGGTGGTAATAGTAAGCGGCCTCTTCCGGGGTGCCGATTAGGTGGGGCAATACGGAGAGCACCAGGTGATAGCCGTAGAGCTGGGCCGCTGAGCTGTCGGCTTTGGCCAGGATTTTGACAATGTCCATGGCGGTTGCCCAACTGGCTCCGAGACCGCCGTACAGCTTGGGAACGACCAGGGGCAGAAGCCCAGTATTACGTAACCCCTGTGCCTCTACGTCTGGCACACCGGCAGCGGCATCGCGCTGGTGTACGGTTTGGCTAAGGTGGTGGGCCAAGCCCGTGGCGATCGCGATGTTGCGGTCCGTGCCGTCTACGATGTCGTTACCGTCACCGGGGTTCCATATCATTGGATGACTGTTGGCCCAGTCAGATATGCGGTCATCGTTGAAGGTCTCTATGGGGTGGTTGCAGATGTCGCCGATAATTTTTGCCATTGTTAGAAGTTCTCCGAGTGGATGTTGGAAGGGTGCAGACATGGCACCGCCATCTCTGCACAAAAAGGTTTCACTAACGGACTGGGGCCACGTAGTAGCGCAGCTCTAGCCAAGCGCGTAAGCCCTCTTCCCCAGCGCAGACGCAGCATTGATGCGTCACCGGGTCATAGGCAGCGAACTGCAGCGCGCCGCCCTCTTTCAACCGCACCTCAACTTGGGGCTCGTCAGAGGGCGCTAGAAAAGCTAATAGGTAGGCTCCAGCGGCTCGTAGCGCCCTAGCAACAGGGTGAGATTTGGTCTGCTGACCCTCCAGGGCCGTTTGGTAAACGCTGCCTGCGGGCAGCAACTCTAGGGCTTCGTACAGGGTGGGTTCGAGGCTCATGGATCAACTCCTTGCTAATTGTGGGTGGTGTGTAGCGTTTCGGTTGGCTAGTCTTCTTGCTCAATGTTGTCCCAGTCGGGGTCCTGGCAGCGGAAGGGTTCGCCCTGCTGCGGCAGCTCTACAGATACCGGAAACGCGGATATTGGCATTGAAAGGGTCGTGGCACAGGCCGGCGGAGCTAAGTTGACTTGGCCCGCATGGGCAGTGGCCGGTAGGGCAGCGAGCAAGCTGACCGTAAGCAGAATTTCTAGACCGTTATTGATGGATTTCCAGGGTGTCATGGTGGCCTCTAGAGGGGCTTGAATGTCATGACTCAACTCTATAAATCGGACCGTTGCCAAACCGTCCTTCAAGCGTTCCCTCATCGTTCTTTCGACGCTGACGGTGGCGCAGGTCTTCATTTCATACATGACCAAGCGGTCGGACGGCGATCGCAAGCAGGGGGAACACTGGGCTAATCGCTTAGACTAGGGATAGATTTCCCCCAAAGCATTTCCTATGGCGGCCGCGACCGACGTTTCCCTCAACCTTGTTCTCGAAGACTCGGATCTGGACCCCGGTGAAGTAGAGGCTCTGACGCAGAGTCTGAAGCAGCAGCTCGCCGCGATCGCCGAAGACGTGGAGCGGGTGCCTGCTAAGCGGGTGACCCGTGGCAATGTGGTGGAAAAGGGGGACAAGAACGAGCCTGGTTTGCTGCATATGGAGGTGAACCTTGCTAATATTCAAAAGCTGGCGGGGTGGCTGTACCAGCGGCTAGCGGGGCGATCGACAAAAGCGCGCATAAAGTACGGAGAGGGGCCAGATGCGGTTGAATTTGAGTTTGAGGGCAACAGCCAAAAGGATTTAGCGGCGACGATGCAGGACTTTACAGCGTTTGTGGAACGTGTTGCTCAGATTCAGCAGTCCAAGAAGTAGCAGTAGGGTATGGGCGATATGTGCTCTGCACAGGCAAGCCAACGCGTTGCGCTATTAGTGGGGGTGAGTGAGTACGGGGAGGGCTACCCGCCGCTGCCCGGCACAGCCACGGATTTGGAGCGGATGCGGAGCGTCTTGGAGAACCCGGAGATGGGCGGGTTTGAAGTGGAGACGCTGACCAACCCTTATGCTCAGACACTGCGGGAAAAGATGGAGCGGTTCTTTGGCGATCGCAGCAAAGAAGATGTGCTGCTGTTTTACTTTTCGGGCCACGGTGCGCTAGATCCCTATGTTGGCAACCAGCTCTACCTTTCGACGCGGGAAACACGCAAAGTTAATAAGCAGTTAGTGGAGTCGAGCGCGGTGGAATCTGCTCGGCTGCATCATTATCTGGTGAACAGTAAATCGCAGCAGAAGGTGGTGATTTTGGACTGTTGCTTTAGCGGGGCGGTGGCTAATTTTTTACAGAAAGGGGAAGATACAACCAATCTGCAGCAGTTGAAGGCACGGGGGACGGTGCTGCTGGCTTCCTGTAGTGCGTTTAATGAGTCGTACCAGACAAAGTGCGGGGTGGGTGCTGGGGTGGCGCAGTCGCTTTATACACAGTACTTGGTAGAGGGGATTGAGACGGGAGCGGCGCGGCAGGGACAGCGGGAGTGGATTCTTGCCCAGGATTTGCATGAGTATGCCCGCAAGCGGTTCCAGACGGAGCGGGCGGCGGCTATGGAGCCGCAGATTATTGTGCTGAAGCAGGAGGGGTATGGGATTCCGGTGGCGCGAGCGCCGAAGGAGGACCCGAAGGTGGCGTACCGGCAGATTGTGGTTGAGGTGCTAGAGGAGGATGACGGAGAGGTTGATGAGCTAGATCGGATTCACCTTGGCTTAGTTCAGGACGAACTGCAGCTGTCGGAGGAGGAAGCGCAGCAGATTCTAAACGAGCAGCAGAAGCCTTATGTCATTCGCAGAGAGAAAAGAGCAATCTACCGCCGTGCGTTTGAGGCTGCCTTGCACCCAGGCGGCTCATTATCAGCATTATCTGAGAGAACTCGTAGAAAGCTAGCAAGGATTCAAACTCAATTAGGCTTGCGGAATGAGGACATCAGTAAGATTGAAGCTGACCTCTTACGTGAAATTGAAGCCGACCTTCTACTTTCAGAATCACCTTTTACGATTGCTGAGTTCTACACGCCGCAGACAGTATCTGATGAAGAGGGAGTGGACAACACAGTTACACAGATCCCTTCTACTCTTGACGCCGTGCCGCCAAGATACGAGAAATTAGCTGAATTACTGGCTGCAGCGGAGCGGGATGATGAAGCTGATAAATGGAAAGCGGCGGACCAGGAAACGCTGCATGTGATGTGTGAGGTGGCGGGCCGAGAAAGCGAGGGATGGCTGAGAGCTACAGATGTACAGGATTTCCCCTGCGAGGATCTAAAGGCAATTGACCGGCTTTGGGCAAAGCATAGTGACGGAAAGTTTGGCTTCAGCGTTCAAAAGCAAATCTGGCAGGACTGCGGGAGCCCTGATGATTATAGTGAAGATTGGAAGCGGTTTGGAAATGAAGTAGGCTGGCGAAAAGACCAAAACTGGATCAAATACTCGGATGTTGCTTTCGATACAAAAGCACTTACTAGGACATCTCCCGGCCGTCTGCGCTTGGAAGGAGTTTTTTTGGCCCCGTGTTGCTGTTGCGTTGCTCTCCTCTCTCGCGTCCAGATTTGTGGGGTGTAACTTGTAGCGCTTTCGAGTACTTTAAAACCTTTGTTTCAAACCGCCAAAAACTCACAAAGAATCGACATTTATAGGATTTGTTATCTGGCACCGGTGTCAATTTTAAATCTGTGAAATCGCGTAGTCAGAGTCGTAGCTGTTGGCTCTTAAAGATGCTTCAGTAATCGTGTGGAGTTCATTCATCTTAGCTTGCCATTGCTCCCACAGGTCAAGCTGTCCAGGGCCGCTTTTCTGAAATTTCTTTTTCGAAATTCTCATTTTCAGCGAGGGCATCGCCCTTATCGCTTCAGCAGAGGAATTTCTACTATCGCCGGACGGGCGGATTTCGCAATCAGCGTTTCGGTCACCATTAGAGCGTCACTGCCAAACCCGCCCCGACGCCTCCATATCAGCCAAACTGCCATTTCTAGCAATGCCCCCTACAAAAGCGATGCCTTCATCACCGAACGAATGTGAGTTGATTGCGATCGCCACCATCCAAACCAAGCGCCCCTTCCTCATTACCCTCACCACCCAAGAGCGACGTCGCCTATTCAAAATGGGGCCCAAAAGCCTCTCCTTCGTCAATAACAGCCACATGACCGCTCAGTCCAACGCCGACATTCTGCCCGTCAGCTTCGACCTCAGTGGCTACAAGCAAGACTACCAGCTCGCCATGGCCCTCAGCGACATCCACGCCCGGTTGCAGCAGCTCGACGAGCAAGTCGATGACACCCTCATGGCTGTCGGTGGGGAACTGATGCGCAGCAGTCTCAGCGTCCACGACTACGTGAAGACCGCCGCCAAGCACCGTCCTGGACTGCGGGGCGTTGCCCAGTCCCTACTCGCGCGCGAGTGATTTTTACTCATGGATGAGTGAGCTTCGCTTGTGGAAGAGCTTTCCAGCGTCGAGGGACCAGAGACTCATCAGCGCGATCGCATCCGTAGAACGGTTTGGGAACGCTCAAAAATTTACCGTTTAGTAGCGTCCCCATTATTGAGCAACTTTGCAATTCAGGATGGATTGACTGTGGTTCACCCGCCCCCGCCCCAACCATTCCAGCAATTACTAGCCGCGCAGAACCCGTTCTGGCGCGATCGTCTCCTAGCGATACGCCTAGCCGAGCCAGCCGAGGCACCGGCGGTCAAAAGCTTTATCTGCAGCATCTTCAAGGCATTTATTTCCCAAATTGGCCGCATTCCCCGCTCCATGCTGGCGGACTACGCCCAGATGATTCAGCGCGATCGCGTCTGGGTGGTGGTGGAAGACGGGCAGCTAATTGCCGTGCTGGTGCTAGCCCGTGAGCCGGCCCACTATCACATCAAAACCCTCGCCGTCCGCAGCGATCGCCGGGGTAAGGGATTGGGACGCGCCCTACTCCGCCACGCCGAGGTCCAGTCTACCGAGGGCGGCTACCGCGAGATTTGGCTGCACACCAACGCCACCATGACCCGCAACCTCCAGCTTTACCGCAGTATTGGCTACCGGGAGCGGTATCGCGAAACCTATCAGGGAAGTGAGAGTATCTATATGTGCAAAGAGCTAAGTAGAGCGCCGTAGGTAAATGCAGCTGTCAAGGGGGCGCTTCCCCTTCGTTTGATTGTGGCCACGCACCTATCAGGACATTAACTATGCCAACGTCATCATTACAGCCGTTGAAACTTCTTGCACTCGCTCTGCTGCCCGTAGGTTGCAGCTTCGCGCCCCCGGCATCAGGTCCCGCCACGGACAATACCTGCGCACCAGAAATCACGGAAGTGGAATTTGGCATCAGCTCCTCTGAATCTCACCAGAGCCTCAAGCAGCAGTGGGAGCCATTTCTCGCTGCGCTCTCCAATGAAATTGGTCGCCCGGTGAATGGCTATTACGCCACCGACTACGCCGCCGTGATTGAGGCCATGGGGGCAGATAAGCTGCATGTAGCCTGGTACGGCGGTAAGGCCTACATTGAGGCAGCCAAGCGCTCTGGGGCGGAGGCCTTTGTCAGGACCGTCAACGCCGACGGCACCCAGGGCTACTACTCTCACCTGGTTGCCCCTGCCGATCACCCCATGCTGGCGGAAATCGAAGGGGAGAACGGCGACGATTATGTGCTTGAAAACGCCGGCGATCTCACCTTCGCCTTCAACGACCCCAACTCCACCTCCGGCTTTCTGGTGCCCAGCCTCTACGTGTTTGCGCAGAACGACGTGGACCCCAACCAGGCTTTCAAGGAGCTACTGTTTGCGGGCAGTCACGAGGCTACGGCACTGGCAGTGGCCAATCGTCAGGTAGATGTGGCCACCAACAATAGCGAAACCCTAGAGATGATGGCCGACTCCGATCCGGCAACCCGCAAGAAGATTCAGGTGATTTGGACCTCACCCGTCATCCCCACCGAGCCCATCGCCTACCGGGCAGAGCTGCCGGACTGTCTGAAAGCTGAGCTGCAAGGCTTCTTCTACAACTTTGACGACCCCGACATCCTCGGTCCCATGGGTTGGTCCGGCTTTGTGCCTGCCGAAGACCGGGACTGGAACCCTATCCGCGAGCTGGATATTGGTAAGCAAATCTTGGAGGTGCAGAACGCCAAGTTGGCGGAGGCCGTGAAGCAGCAGCAGCTAGATGAGCTGAACCAGCAGCTAGAAGCAGTGCAGTCTGGCAGCACACCG
>JBCCAG010000679.1:0-2696 GCA_039814955.1 Cyanobacteria bacterium P01_A01_bin.135 | reverse complement strand
GAACATGGACACCTGGAAATCCAAATGGTGTATCTACAGTAACAGATGATATCATAATTGCATCAGGAAATACTTCAATTAGTACAAATACAACGTGTAACAGCTTAACTGTGAATCCTGGCGCTGGACTTACTATTGATTCTGGTATAACACTCACAGCCACCAATGGTTTGCTTTTACCCCTACCAAACCGAGCTGATCGACGATCTTTACCGCACCATCAACCAGGGTTACAGCCGCATCGCCGTCATTGCGGGCACCGGCGCCGGTAAAACCATCATCAGTGGGCGCATCTGCGCCGATGCCGCCGCCAACGGCTGCTGGCTCTTGTTCATCGTCCACCTGGATATCTTGGTGGAGCAGACCTACAACAAGATGAGCGCCTTTGGCCTGCGGTGCGGCTTTATTAAAGCGGGCTGGCCTGAGGACCCGGAAGCGCCGATGCAGATTGCCAGCGTCCAGACCATGGCCCGGCGCGACTGGTGGCAGAACTGGCCTGCCAGCATGGTGTTCTACGACGAGGCCCACACCACGGCCTTTAGCCAGGTGGGGCAACAGGTGCTGTACCGCACCCACCCCGGCGCTATCCACATCGGCATGACGGCCACTCCCTTTCGTCTGGGCTCCGGGCAGATGGGAGACCACTTCCAGGCCATGGTGGCCTCGCCGGTACCCGCCGCCATCCAGCAGATGGGCTACCTCTCCACCATGAAGTACTACGGCGTCCCCGCCGAGGGCCAGATTGACCTGGGTGGGGTGCGGATGATGGCGGGGGACTACGACGAGCGGGACCTGAAAAACGCCTGCGATCGCCCTGAGCTGATCGAGCGCATTGTAGAAGAGTGGCAGCGGCTCACCCCCGGCAAGCGTACCATCGCCTTTTGCGTAGATGTGGAGCACGCGGAGCATGTAGCCCTGGCTTTCCGAGATATCGGCGTGGCGGCGGATATGGTGGCGGGCAGCACCAAAATCAAGGACCGCCAGCGGCTGTACGCGGCCCTGGGCAGCGGGGAGCTGCTGGTGCTCACCTCCTGCAATGTGATCAGCATTGGCTTTGATGAGCCCAGTGTGGAGGTGGGTCTGTTGCTGCGGCCCACCCAGTCCACGGCGCTGCACTTCCAGCAGATCGGCCGGGTAATGCGCATCTCTCCCCAAACCGGCAAAACCCACGGCACGATTTTAGATCAGGCGGGCAATGTGGCGCGCTTGGGGTTCCCGGAGGACATAAAGAACTACTATCTCCCAACTAGCTTGGCCCCCCGAGGTAAGGGCGGACCGCCCCCCAGCAAGCAGTGCCCTATGTGCACCCGTATGGTGCGCACCTACATGACCGAATGCCCCGACTGCCGCTACCAGTGGCCGGACCTGCACCAGGTGTGCACCGACGACATGGTGGAGCTGGTGGGGGATGCGCAGCTGCCATTTTTAGATGAGGGGCAGATGCTGGCCTATTTTAAGACCCACCGGCGGCAGGCATTTGAGGCGGGGCAGGTGCCGGACTGGACCCGCAAGGTGTTTTTTCAGCGGTTTGGCCGCTGGCCCCGGGATGCCTGGTATCGCCACGCGATTTTTGGTGACCAACCTACGCTGGAAGATAAGCAGGCCTACCGGGATTATTTAATGCGGCTGGCCCAGCATTTTGGGCGATCGCGCTCTTGGGTGTTGAATGAGTTTCAGCGGGAGTTTGGGCCTAGGGGATGGGAGGCGGTGTTTTTGCAATAGCCCCAGTCCGTCTTAAGCTGCCGCAAGATTATCAATCCCCTGATAGCATCGTTTGCCTATGCCCTCCTACTCTTAAGCGCCAAACCGACTCACTTGTTTGGCTTGGCTGTGAAAGCGGCGATGTAGCTCATGTACCTGCTCGGAAAGACTGGGGATGGGGCCCTCCACCACCAGATCAGGCACCACTTCTTGAATTGGCAGCGATCGCACTGGAGGGGCGGGAGCGCCAAGATCGGCTAGCCAGGTTGATAGTTGCTTGGAGGAGCTCACATAGACGATACGGCCTAGCCCAACCCACCCATGGGCTGCAGCGCACATCGGGCAATGTTCACCGGAGGTGTAGACGGTTGATTTTGCTCTCTCCTCCGGAGCCATGTTCGCGGCAGCCCAGCGCGCGATCGCGAATTCGGGATGGCGGGTCTGGTCACCGGATGCCACCCGGTTGTGGTCTTCCATCAGGACGGTCCCATCCGCGGCGACGAGCATAGAGCCGAATGGCTCGTCGCCCGCCTCTAAGGCTTCTGTTGCAAGTTCTACGCAACGACGCAGATGTTGGAACTCTGTTTCGTTCACCATAGCCAGTTTCTGATTCTCATGTTGGTGGTGTAGTTGTCTTGTCGCATAACAGCAACGACAGTAGTCTGACTCTATTTAGGTCCGTTGGCCACTGCGGATGAGCCGGTAGCGGATGAAGCGCTGGCCTTGGATCGTAATCTCGCCATCTTCGCGGAAACCGAGCCGCCGCAGTGCTGAGACCTTTGTCCTACTGGGGGGAAGTAGGGCAGTAACAGAGTTAATGCAGAGCTCTTCGAATGCGTAGGCCAGAATTCTCCGGTAGAGTGCAGAGCCCGCTCCCCAGTATTTTTGGCTGAGGACGAGCCCCACGTCTACATCCTTGCCCTCTGGCTGAAGGCCACCCCAGCCGATGAACTCGCCATCTAGCACAAAGGCCCAAGGTCCAAAGCCTCTCTCCT
>JBCCAG010000588.1:0-3184 GCA_039814955.1 Cyanobacteria bacterium P01_A01_bin.135 | reverse complement strand
TTGCTGGAGCGGCGGAACAGCAGGAACAGTCCACCAATCAGCAGCAGCGGGAAGATCAAGTTGCCGAGAAAGCCCCAAATTACGCCGTCGTTGCGGGGGGCGTGGGTATCGAAGCGGATGCCCTCGCTCTTCAGCCTGGAGACCAAGTCAGGCGCATTCCCTGGCAGGTCAACCCGAGCCCGTGCGGCACCGCCGCCTAGATTGGCATCAGCAACTTCGACAATGGCGGTGCGACCCCCGTCGTAGAAGTCGACGCTTGTAATCTGCCCCGCATCAAGCCGGCCAAGGAACCGGCCGTAGGTCATACGCGAGCTAGCAGCATTGCGGCCCGTATCTGGCGTGCCTGCAGCAAAGGCACTCTGCCAGATAAAGAAGCCAATAATTAAAATCGGCAATGCCCAGAGGATAACCGTTCTCCAGGAAAATTTCATCGTTATAACAGCCTCGTTACTTTGACGGCGACCATTTCCCAGGAGTAGCGGTACCGGTATGCCCCAGACGCTTTACCTAGACAATATGTCTACCTTAGAAAATCTTAACTAAATTTAACTCAATTTGCCGGGACAGCGCAATCCACCGAGGCGATCGCTTAATTTCAGCCCTAATATCATCCCCTATTGCCGTCATCCATCGAATCTAGCTCGGGGTACATCGTTCGCACCGGCGGCTGCCCAGATCGGTAAGTGTAAGTCCATAGCCACAGCTCAACGAAAGGCGCTCTCTCCGCATGACGGCTACGCTTACCTGCGGCGCTCTATTTGTCCGCGAGCACTTTCGCTAATCGCCTAGAAGGCCGCGTGGCATCACCACGCGGCCTTCCTATCGTAAATTGATGCGCAATGCTAATACGCAAGCGCATCGCTGCAGCGCAGCTTAGACGTCGTAGACGCGGCACTCTAGGGCATCAGGATTGTCGTTACAGTAGGTCTCCAGGCTATTGCTGACCTTGGCCTGACGGCGATGGGAGAGGCTGGCCTGCAGCTCTTCGACGATGTCCCACGCGGCGGCGCAATCTGATGATTTGTCGTCAAGGCTACAGGCTTGGCGCGCCTGGGCGATCGCCTCGTGGAGCTTATCCTGCTCGGTCTGCTGTAGGGTTGGGGTTGGCATAATTAAATTCTTTTGGTTGCGTCAATTTAGCAGATTGACAGCGCGCAACTATCTTGAAGGGCAAGCGGTAAAAGCCGTGAGGGTAAAAACGCTGTGCTGACCCAGTAACAGCAACTCAACGGATTTAATTTCCATAACGTCACCGAAATTAAGTTGAAATCGCGTTACATTGCTTTGTCGTTTGCGCTGCCATTGCTTACATTCAATGTATCGTGCCCTCTAGGATAGGTGAAGTTCGGAAAACCCGCGCAGCAGTAGTGACGCCCCACCCAACGGGTATGACTTCGCCCCGCCTCAGCCCCCTATCCTGTCCCATTTGCCTCCGGCTATGAAGGTTCAATCCGCCCGCTTATTTCCATTCTTTCTCTTTGCACTGATCCTGGTGCTGCTGCTCCTTGGCAGCGCCGTTCACCTGATTACCGAATACTGGTGGTTTGACGCCGTTGGCTTCAGCTCTGTGTTTCGTACCCGCCTGTTTTGGCAGTGGGGCATCGGTCTGGTCACCGCCCTGGTGTACGGCCTGTTTGTAATGGCCAACTTCTGGCTGGCCATGCGGCTCACCCGTCACCGGATCTTCCGGGTGCTGGTGGAGGGGGGGCGCTGGCAGACCTTTCCAGAGTCGTTGCCAAAGTTTATTGCCCTGGCCTTAGCCGTGGCGATCGCCCTGATTTCTGCCGCTGCTTCCGCCGCCGCCTGGGAGACCCTGCTCAAGTTTGCCAACGCCATTCCCTTTGGCCTCGCTGAACCCATCTACGGGCGGGATGTGGGCTTCTATATGTTTCGGCTGCCGGTGCTGGAGCTAGCCCGCGACTGGCTGGTGAGCCTGCTGGTGTGGGGGCTGATTGTGGCGGCGTTGGTGTATGGCTTTAAGGGAGAAATTACCATTGGGCGCGGCTGGCGCAACATTGTCACTGGGGGAGCACGCATTCACCTGAGCCTGCTGCTGATGGGCATTGCGGTGCTGACGGCCTTTGGCTTTTGGCTCGAGCGCTATGACCTGCTCTACTCCTCAGATGGGGTAGTGTTTGGGGCCGGGTTTACTGATGTGCATGCACGGCTGCAGTCCTACTGGGTGATGAGCATTGCCACCCTGGTACTGGCGGCCCTGTTCTTGGGCTCTCTATGGCAGGAAACCATGACCCTGCCGGTGGTAGGGGTTGGCGTCTATGTAGCGCTGCTGCTAATTACCGGTGGCATCTACCCTTGGTTCCAGCAGTCCTTCATCGTGGAGCCCAACGAGCTGGTCAAAGAGAGGCCCTACATTGACCACAACATTGAACTGACCCGCGCCGCCTATGGCCTAGAGGAAGTTGAAAGCCGGAATTATCCGGCGGAGGCCAACCTCAGCGCCGCCAATATTCAGCAAAACGCCGCCACCATCGAAAATATCCGCCTGTGGGACTACCGCCCGCTGTTGAGCACCTACCGCCAGCTCCAGGAAATCCGCCCCTACTACAGCTTCAAAGACGTAGATGTGGACCGCTACACGCTCGGCGATACCGACCAGCAGGTGATGATTGCCCCCCGGGAGCTGGACTACGACGAAGTGCCGGATGCCGCCCAAACCTGGGTGAACCAGCGACTCAAGTACACCCATGGCTATGGCGTCGCCATGAGCCCGGTAAACCGGGTCACCGAGAACGGTCTGCCGGAGTTTTTCATTCAGGACATTCCCCCGGTGTCCAGCATCGATCGCCAGGTGACCCAGCCCGGCATCTACTACGGAGAGGCCACTGACACCTATGTGTTCACGGGCACCCGCGAGGATGAGTTTGACTACCCCAGCAGCCCCCGCAACGCGACCACCCGCTATGACGGGGCCGGCGGGGTACCGATGCCGACGCTGCTGCACCGGCTGGCCTACGCCTACGACGCAGGCAGCTACAAGATTTTGATTTCCAACACCCTGACGCCTGAGTCCCGCATCCACTACCACCGGCCGATTCTAGAGCGGGTGCGTCAGGTGGCCCCCTTCCTCCGGTTTGACGACGACCCCTACATCACCCTGATTGACGGGCGTCTGCAGTGGATTTTGGACGCCTACACGGTGAGCGATCGCTTCCCCTATGCCCAG
>JBCCAG010000698.1:0-2623 GCA_039814955.1 Cyanobacteria bacterium P01_A01_bin.135 | reverse complement strand
GTTAGGGCTAGGGTAATCAGCGGCAGCGCAAGCCAGCGGCGGGCGATAGTGAGGATTGCAGGCATCAGGAAAGGCATGGTGGCTCGAGGCATCAGCTAAAACGATACTATTACGTTTTAATGGCACTCTACATTATGAATCTATGGCGAAAGCTCGGGGATGTGGCCACCAACCTATTTGCAGTCTTTCTGGTGGTGTGGTTCACGGCCCAGTGCGTTAAGTTTGGCTGGTATGCCCGAGGCAACCCTTTGCTACGGCCCATTGTGGCTAATCTGCTGGGCCTCGATCCAGAGCCTGCCCCCAATGCCGCGGAGCGGTTTCGAGACTGGGTGCGTCCTTCAGAGCCCAGTGAGACTGCGCCTTAACTCACCGCTTGCGCAGGCGATTGACGGGGTTGTTGACCATCCGGTTCCTAATTCGCTATAGTGGCACTATCGTCACGTTACGTCTGGATTTTGCCCTGTGCCTCGACCCCGTGAGTTTGATGAAGATGTTGTGCTCGATGCCGCCATGCAGACGTTTTGGCTGCGCGGCTACAGCTCCACGTCCCTCAGCGCCCTGATGGAGGCCACCGGGCTGCAGAAAGGCAGCCTCTACAAGGCCTTTAAAGACAAGCACTCCCTATTTATCACCGCATTGGAGCGCTACTTGAACGAAGCCTATCGCCACCACCGCGATCGCCTCTGCTGCAGCGATTCGCCCCAGCAGCGCCTGCGCCAGTGGTTAGGTAACCTGATTCAGGTCTACAGCGGCTACAGCGACTGCCGCGGCTGCTTGGCCGTCAACTCTCTGGTTGAGCTTGCCCCTCACGACGCCACGGTCAAGCAACTGCTGCAGAACTACTGCGCTCGGGTGCGATCGCTGCTCACTGAGGTAATTGCCCAAGGCCAGGCCCTAGGGGAATTTCGCGGCGATGTGGCGGCATCAGATCTAGGGCTGCTGATGTTTCATCTGCTGATGGGGCTGATGACCAGCCTCAAAGCGGAAGTGCCGCCAGCGGTGCTAGACCGGCAGGTGGACCTCGCCATGACTGTGCTGGCCCCGCAACCAAGTTAGCCCATTTTTTTGTCAAGTTGTTTACCGGGCAGTCAATAACTTTTGTATTGCCTCCTGACAAGTCCATTAGCCTGCCATTATCTACCCTCATTCACCCTAATTGCCATGACCTGCAACACCCTCTCGCCTACCCGTACTCGGCGCTCTGAGAAACGCTTCACCAGAAGCTTGGCCAAGGCCACTGCCCCTCTACGGCGGCGCGGACGGCAGTGGCGGCGAGCGATCGCCCAAACCATTCGTCTGCGGCCCGTCCTCGATACCTTAGCTAGCGACTACCGGGCTGCCCTGGAGCGCGACCCCGCCGCCCAGAGCTGGCTAGAGGTGTTGCTTTACCCCGGTCCCCAGGCGATCGCCCTGCACCGTCTGGCCCATCGGCTGCATCCCCACTCCCGGGTGATGGCCCGGCTGCTGTCTCAGGTGGCCCGCAGCCTCACCGGCATTGAAATTCACCCCGGAGCCACCATCGGGCGGGGGGTGTTTATCGACCACGGGTCAGGGGTAGTGATTGGGGAAACCGCTACCGTGGGGGACGACAGCGTTATTTACCAGGGGGTGACCCTGGGGGGCACCGGCAAGCGGGGGGATGAAAAAGCGGGCCGCCGCCACCCCACCTTGGGCCAGGGGGTGATGGTGGGGGCCGGGGCCAAGATTTTGGGGCCAGTGACCGTCGGCGATCGCGCTCGGGTGGGGGCGGGGGCCGTCGTGCTCAAAGATGTTCCTGAGGCAGCAACGGCGGTAGGAGTGCCGGCGCAAATTAAGCTCCCGCCATCTCTGCCCGCGTTAGCCCTACCCCAGCAGCCCCAGGCCCCAAAGACCTATCTAGAGACCTATAGCGACCTAGAAGAGCGCTCCCCCCAAGCGCTCGTGCAGTGGGCCGCTGACCAGTTTGGAGACGGGCTGGTGCTGACCACCAGCTTTGGTATCCAGTCGGCGGTGATGCTGCATTTGACCACTCAGGTAGTCCCGGATATCCCGGTGATCTGGATAGATACGGGCTATTTGCCCGCCGAAACTTATCGCTTCGCCGACCAGCTCACCCAGCGGCTGGGCCTGAACCTCAAGGTGTATCAATCTCCCCTATCCCCCGCCCGTATGGAGGCGCAGTACGGCCAGCTTTGGGCACAAAAAGACGTGGAAGCCCTCAACCAGTACGACCAGATTCGCAAGGTAGAGCCCATGCAGCGGGCCCTGCGGGAGTTAGGGGCCACCGCATGGCTGGCGGGGCTGCGCCAGCAGCAGACCGCCTACCGTCAGAGCTTGAGCCGCGTCCTGCAGCAGGACGGCATCACTAAAATTCACCCGATTCTGCGCTGGAGCGCCCGGGATGTATACGCGTACCTGACGGCCCACGACCTGCCCTACCACCCCTTCTTTGACCAAGGCTACGTGTCCGTGGGTGACTGGCATTCGAGCCGACCACTAACCGCCGATGACACTGATGGGCGCGACACCCGCTTCCAGGGACTCAAGCAGGAATGCGGTCTACACCTGCCAGGTTAAGGGCTAGCCCTCCTCTCTCTTGAGGCATCGACACCCACCGTCGCAACCACTCTCCAGGGAGAGGGGG
>JBCCAG010000193.1:0-6360 GCA_039814955.1 Cyanobacteria bacterium P01_A01_bin.135 | reverse complement strand
CGGACCAGCAGCGCCAGGTGACCCGCCAATTTGTTGAATTCACCCGCCGCCCTGACGTAGCCGAACGGGTGCGGCAGCTTAGCCAGACCACCCGCGATCGCAGCTTGCCCCTAGCCAGCCTGCGGCAGCTCTCCAATAACCTGGCCCAGCTAGGACCGGGGACTGCCCTGCTCTATCCCCTGGTGCTAGAAGATCGGGTGGAGCTGATTTTGGTGACCGCCGATTCTCCCCCGGTGCGCCGCACCGTCGCCGTTGGCCGTGTAGCCATCAACCAGGCGATCGCCCAGTTTCGCAGCGCCCTAGAAGACCCCAGCAGCGAGGCCCAAGCGCCTGCCCAGCAGCTCTACGACTGGCTGGTTCGGCCGTTGGAGAACGACTTAAGCCAGGCCCAGGTCCAGAATCTGCTCTATGCCCCTGATGACCAGCTCCGCTATATCCCGCTGGCAGCGCTGCACGACGGGGAGGGCTGGCTGGTTGAGCGGCTGCGCACCAGCAGCATTACCGCGGCCTCCCTAACGGACTTCACCGCCTCGCCCCAGCCAGAGCTGCGGCTGTTGGCAGGGGCCTTCACCCAGGGGGAGTACCAGGTAAAGGCGGGCGATCGCCGCCTGAGCTTTGGGGGACTGCCGTTTGCGGGACAAGAGGTGAGGGCCTTGAGTGCGTTGGTGCCAGAGGCGACGGCTGTGTTTGACCAGGCGTTCAACCGGGCGGCGGTGGAGCCCCAGCTCAACAGCTACACGGCGGTGCATTTGGCCACCCACGCCGCCTTTCTCCCCGGTCAGCCGGACGAGTCGTTTATTTTGCTGGGGGATGGCGATCGCATTACCCTACGGGATGTGGAGCTGGAGTGGTTTTTGACCAATGTGGACCTGGTGGTGCTGAGCGCCTGCGAGACGGGGGTGGGGGGATTTGGCTCTGGGGAGGAGATTCTGGGGTTTGGCTACCTGATGCAGGATGCGGGGGCGCGGGCGGCGATCGCTTCTCTATGGGCGGTGAGTGACGGCGGTACCCAGGCGCTGATGACCCACTTTTACCGGGCGCTGCTCACTGAAGGGATGACTAAGGCGGAGGCCCTGCGGCAGGCCCAAGTTGCCCTAATTACTGGCCAGCATCAGGCCGAGGCTGATGGGGATCGGGGCGTTTCCCTACGGCCTCGTTCCCCAGATGCTGGGCCAGTCGCTAGCGATCTCAGCCATCCCTATTACTGGGCCCCGTTCATTTTGATCGGCAACGGGTTATAGGTAGCCCGCGTCCGTATGGCCGCTATTCAAGGCGCTGCTGAATCAAGTAGCTGATTACCTGGCCCTAGTGGGGGGTGATGTTGCTACCCGATAGCCGCCGAAGCAGGATTGGTCTGCTGAGGGGGTTAGGCCGCAAGCGTAGGCTGAACAAGATCTCGGGAATTTCTACAGAACGACAGCAACACCGCGTTGAGACAATCAACCGGCAAACTCTAGCCCTGCCGGGGCGCTCCTGGCTAGCCTGCAATTCGTTTTCGGGTGTTGGAGAAAAGTTGCTCTTATAATGGGCCCGTTCGCCAAGCAACCCTACAGACTTTCCAGACCCCGTGTGATGACCCAGCGCCTCAGCCCTAGAGAACTCCGCCGTCGCTATCGCCAAGGCGAGCGAGATTTTCGTGGGTTGGATTTAAGTGGGGCGGTGCTGCGGGGAATGGATTTGCGGGATGTGGATTTGTCGGGGGCGGATTTGAGCGAGGCAAATTTGCGGGGGACGCGGCTGGATGGGGCGCACCTGGCAAAGACGACACTGAGAGATACAAAGACAGGAGCAAATCAGCGGCAGGTGGGAGCGAAGATTGTGTTATCTGCTGCAATCTTTAGCTTGGCGAGTTTTTTAGCAAACATCGCTTACTATTACATTGCAGTTTTCATACTCAGTCCCGGTGGAGAGAACTCTCTCGATGCAGGAGCAGTCGCCGATGTAGTTGGTGGGCTCCTTGGACTTGCTGTTTTTCTAATAACCATAAGTGTTATTTATTTCAGAGGTGTACTTGCTATCTTAGGCGTAGCTCTTTTCGGGACCGCTATCGCTTTTGCAACTGCAATAGCTTTCGTAATAGCTGGCACTATCGCGGGTGATGGGGCCGTCGCTATTGCATTCGCAGCTGCAGGCGCCGTTGCATTCGCTAACGCTGTTGCTTTCATTGGGGCAATCACTGTCACCGTCGCGGGTACTGTTACCTTTAGTAGCGCTATTGCTGTTGCAATAGCAGGTGCCGGCGTAGGTACCGTTTCTAGCATTGGTGCTTTAGCCGTCGTCGGCGCTGGAGCTAGCTATGAGCGCGCGTCGGTCATTCTTTTCATGCTGCTCAATAATATATTGGGTATCTCACTCAACATCCTCGTCAGCCGCCGCGCCCTCAACAGCGACCCCCGCGATCGCCTCATTCGCGACATTGCCGTCTGGTTCGGCTCTCTAGGCGGTACTAGCTTCCGCAATGCCGACCTCACCGACGCTGACCTTACGGGCGCCACCCTCAAAAACGCTAACTTCACGGGCGCAAACCTCACCCGCACAAACTTCCACCTGGCCAAACAGCTCAACCTCGCCCGCCTCGGCAGAACTATCCTCACCGACTACGCAATCCTAAACTTGCTCATCACCCATCGCGGCAGCGGCCAAACCTACACCGGCAAATCCCTCAAAGGCGCAAACCTCGCCGAAGCAGATTTAGCAGACGCCATCTTCACTGAAGCTGACCTTAGCCAAGCGGACCTCACCGGCGCAGACCTCCAGCGCGCTACCTTAATCAAAACCCAGGCCCTCGGCACCCAGTTCCGCCAAGCCAACCTCACCGGCGCTTGCCTAGAAGCCTGGAACATCGACAGCACCACTCAGCTTGAAGGCGCAGTCTGCGAGCATGTTTACCTGCTGCGCCACCAGCAAGAGCGCCGTCCCAACAGCGGCAGCTTCCAGCCCGGCGAATTCACCAAGCTATTTCAGGAAGTGCTCGACACCGTTGACCTAATCTTCCAAAACGGTATCGACTGGAAGGCTTTTTTGCAGACCTTTCGCGATGTGCAGGTGCAGCACGAGGGAGCAGACCTCGCTATTCAGACCATCGAAAACAAAGGCGACGGCGTTGTCGTCGTCAAGCTCAATGCTGCCCCCGACACCGACAAATCCGCCGTCCACGAATCGCTTATGAACGGCTACCAGTCGGCGCTACAGGCCGCCGAAGAGCGATACCGCGCCCAGCTCGACGCCAAGGACGAGCAAATCACCGACTACCGCCAGCAAAACGCCAACATGCAGGAAGTGGTAAAGCTCCTGGCCGCGCGACCGATTAACGTAGATGTAAAAGCCTTCGCCCAAAGTAGAGCTATGCAGGGAAACGACCAAAGCCGCAACATCAACATTGGCGGCGACTTCAATGCCACTGACGCCAACGTCATGCTTAACCTGGGCGAGCTTAGTGGCCAGGTCACCAACCAGATCCAGCAGCTTCCCGACAATACTACCGGCCCCACCGATCAGCCTAGCCTTAAAGATCTCCTCACCCAGCTCCAAACCGCCATCGAAACCGACGATCTCAGCGACACGGAAAAAGCCGATGCCCTAGAAGAAGTCGCCACCCTCGCCACCGCTGGCCAAGCGCCCCAGCAGCCCGACGCCCAAAAAACCGCCAAGCGATCGCTAAACGTACTCAAAGGCATCGCCTCGGGAGTTTCAGACGCCTCTAAGCTAGCGGTGGCCTGCGAAAAGCTGTTGCCGCTGCTCTTGGGTGTATTCGGTCTGTAGGCCTGGCCAGATACGTGAAGCCCAATCTTCGTCAGAGCCTTTGGACATTACCGCTGGCCATACTCACCACATCACCCATTAAAGGAGTGACCTGCCCAGTTATCGGCGCCGGCTGCATCCCACCGCGAAAATCAATCAGCTGCACCAACACCAAGTAGGCAATGCTCACCAGCAGCGCGATCGCCCCCGTAACGATGGCGACGATTTTTGAGCGATCCATACCGGCCCTCCCGCTAGCAACGACGCACAGACTCTATCATACTCCTATAGCCCATCCCTCAGGGAGCGCTGCATGTCCCATCCCACCCCCATCTCAGTTGATCGCTCAATCAAGGATTCAGGCGGCGGGCCAGCCATCGAGATCCATCAGCTGCAAAAAAGCTACCGCAGCGGCTTCTGGCTCAACCAGGTTCGCCATTCCCTGCGTAGCTGCACCTTGGCCATTCACCCCGGCGAAACCTTCGGACTGCTGGGCCCCAACGGCGCAGGTAAAACCACCCTCCTCAAGCTGCTGCTGGGGATCAACCGCCCCACCGCAGGCAGCGGCAGGCTGTTGGGCGCACCATTGGGCGATCGCCCCACCAAGCAGCGCATCGGCTACCTGCCTGAGAACCCCTACTTCTACGACAGCCTCACCGGTTGGGAAATGCTGCGCTACGCCGCCGGGCTGTTTCAAATTCCTAAGGCAGAGCAGCCGCAGCGCATTTTAGACCTGCTGCAGCGGGTCGGCCTCGACCCCAACACCGCCCGCCGGGTCCCCATGGGCCGCTACTCCAAGGGGATGCTGCAGCGGGTAGGTATGGCCCAGGCGCTGATCAACGACCCGGAGGTGGTGTTTTTAGATGAGCCTATGTCCGGGCTCGACCCCCTGGGGCGCTATCAAATTCGCGAGCTGATTGCGGGTCTCAAAGCCCAGGGAAAAACAGTGTTTTTCAATAGCCACGTGCTCTCAGACGTAGAGCAGATCTGCGATCGCGTGGGCATCTTGGTAGATGGCGAGCTGGTGCGCTGCGGCCGGGTGACAGAGCTGCTGGCGGCTTCCCCAGATTGCCCGACCCTGGAGGCCTTCTTTTTAAAGGAAATGCGCCAGTTAAAGCAGCAGGCCTAGCCCACTACCACACCCTGTCGGGGTGGTAGTGCCAGGGTGAGGGTATCTCCCCCCCAACTCACCTCGCCGCTGCCGTACAGGATCTCACCGGGCTTCCTCTCAGCGAACGCGTCCGCCGTCACCGGCAGGGTCGCCGCGTCGGTACCCGCATTCACCGCCACCACGATCAGCTCCCCTTCCAAACGGCGATAAAAGGCGTAGGTCATCCCCGCCGCCGCCAGTACCTGGTACTCCCCCGTCCGCAATGCGGGGTGGGCGTGGCGCAGGGCGATTAGCCGCTTGTGGGTTTCTAGGGCGTCTTTGTCCCAGTCTGTCTCCATCGGAAAGGTGCGGCGGCAGTCGGGGTCTTTTGCCCCTGCTAGCCCCACCTCGTCGCCATAGAAAATGCTGGGAGCGCCGGGGAAGGTCAGCAGCAGCAGCGTGGCTAATCGGACGGTTTGGCGGGCTTCTGCCGCGGTAGTGGCGTCGTCAGACTCGCCCCCCGCAATGCTCAGCAGCCGGGCGGTGTCGTGGCTATCCAGCAGGTTGAGCTGGGTGAGCTGAATCTCCCAGGGGTACAGGTCTAGCAGGGACTTCATTTGGCTGGCGTAGCCAGCGGCATCCAGGGGTGGGGAGGCGCTGTATTCCACCCCGACCACCGTCTCAGGCACAATGCGATCGCCAGCGGTAAAGGCGATGGTGGGTCCGGTAAACAGGTAGTTCATCACCCCGTCAAACTGGGTGCCGTCTAGCCATTTTCGGGAGTCGGTCCACACCTCCCCCACAATGTAGGCCTCCGGGTTAACGGCTTTAACGCGATCGCGGAAGGTCTGCCAAAAGCCGGGAGCCGTCACCTCAAACGGCACGTCCAGCCGCCAGCCGTCAATGCCAAAGCGCAGCCAGTACTCCGCCACCTCCATGATGTATTCCTTTACCTGGGGGTTTTCGTGGTTGAACTGGGGCAACGCCCGGTTATTTATCCAGCTGCGATAGTTGGCCGGTAGCTTGCCGTCATAGGCCGACAGCGGCCAAGTTTCCACGGCAAACCAGTCTATCCAGGGGGAAAAGGGACCGTTTTCTAAGATGTCATTGAAGTAGAAAAAGCCGCGACTGGCGTGGTTAAAAACCCCGTCCAACACCACCTTTATCTGGCGATCGTGGGCCGCCTCTAACAGATCTTTGAGGGCCGCATTTCCTCCTAGCAGCGGGTCTACCTGGTAATAGTCGTGGGTGTGGTAGCGGTGGTTGCTGGCTGACTGAAATACCGGGGTGAAGTAGATGGCGGTAATGCCCAAATCCTGCAGGTAATCGAGCTGCTCAATCACCCCCCACAGGTCTCCTCCCTTATAGCCTTGAGGCGTCGGCGGAGCATGCCAGTCCTCCAACGGCACTTGCATCGGCGTCGTTTTTGGGTGCTGACTTTTGGCGAAGCGATCGGGAAATATTTGATAGAAAACGGCGTGCTTGACCCAGTCGGGCGTTTGAACCTGCATAGCCTCTAGCGATGGCGT
>JBCCAG010000104.1:0-8676 GCA_039814955.1 Cyanobacteria bacterium P01_A01_bin.135 | reverse complement strand
CGCCAGTGAACTAAGGCGATCGCGGTTGCGATTGCCATGGTCACACATCACTCACGGTTTTTTGGAGACGAGCTTCTTATGAACGCAGCACAGAGCACTTTTCTGGGCACCAACATGTCGGGGATTGCCGATTGGTCCACACAGTATCCCTTCCTCAACTACTTTAAAAGCTCCCGAGATTGGATTACCCACACTGAAAACACCTGGAGCACCGAAGAGCAGGACAAGCTGCAGGTCGACGACGATGGCTGGCTCAAGTCCCTAGATGGGGGGCAGTTCACCAGCGTCGGCACCCTGTTGCCCAACGATGACCAAGGGCGGCGGTTTGTGGTGCTTTATGACGGCCAGGGAACCATTCAGTACCGCGAAGGCGCTCAGAAAGATAACGCTGCCTCGCGTCCCGGTCGGGATGTGTTTTACGCCAAGCCGGGGGAGAACCTGAACCTGCGGATCACTGAAACGGACCCCAGCGGCAACGGCAACTATCTGCGCAACATCCGCGTCGTTCCGGAAGAATATGAGGCGATCGCCGATAGCCAGACCTTTAACCCCGATTTCCTAGAGAGCTTGAAGGGCTTCAAGACTCTGCGGTTCATGGACTGGATGGACACCAACGATTCCGACCAAAGCCGCTGGGAGAACCGGCCCGATGCCACTGACTCCGAGTACTTTGGAGAGGGCGTCCCCGTCGAGGTGATGGTGGAGCTGGCCAACGAGACGGGCATTGACCCCTGGTTTACCCTCCCCCACAAAGCCACAGACGAGTACGTGCGCAACTTCGCCGAGTACGCCAAGGAAAACCTGGACTCCGACCGCAAGGTCTATGTGGAATTTTCTAACGAGGTGTGGAACGGCCAGTTTGAGCAGGCGAAATACGCCAGCGAGCAAGGCCGCCGCACCGTTGGCGGCAGCGACTTCGAGAACCGGCAGAAGTGGTACGGCCAGCGCACCGGGCAGATTACCCAGATTTGGGACGATGTGTTTGGCGGCGACAAGGACCGGGTGATTGGGGTGCTAGGAGCGCAAGCAGCCAACCTCAGCACCGCTGAAACCTCTCTGGACGCCCTGCAGGCCACCGGCAAGTCATACCAGGAGCTGGGCATCGACGCCATTGCGATCGCCCCTTACTTTGGCGGCTATATGGGTAGCCCCAAGTACCAATCCCAGGTGGAAAGCTGGACCCGCGATCCCGACGGGGGTTTAGACAAGCTGTTTAGGGAAATCAACCAGGGCGGCGTCCTCAATGATGGCCCCGAGGGCGGTTCGCTGCAGCGGGCCAAGGGCTGGATGAACGACTACGCCCAGTTAGCCAACAGGACGGGACTAGAGCTGATGGCCTATGAGGGCGGTCAGCATTTGGTGGGCCACGGCGGCATCGAGAACAACCGCGCCATTACCAACCTGTTCATTCAGGCTAACCGGGACCCGCGCATGGGCCAAGCCTATAAAGACTACCTGGATATTTGGCAGCAGGTGACCGACGGCGGCACCTTCGCCAACTTCAGCGATATCTACAAAGCCGGCAAGTATGGGAGCTGGGGCCTGCGCGACAGCCTGTACCAGGAGAGCACGCCCAAGTTCAACGCCATTCAGGATGTTCTCAAGGCGACTGGGGCTGCTACCGCTCCGCCAGCGCCCGAACCCGCGCCGCCCATTGACGACAGCTCTGCCCCTATTACTGATGAGGAGGATGGCAATGGGGACGAGACCGACGCCGACAATGGGGCTGACGACGGGGCAGGAGATGATATCGGCAGCGAGATTGACGGTGAGACGGGTGGCGATGGTGCTGATGGCGCTGACGGGGCTGATGCCGATAACGGCGTTGATGACGGGGCCGGTGATGGCGCTGATGATGGTGCTGGCGGTGACGGCACTGACGGGGCCGATATCGACGACGGTATGGGTGAGACTGGCAGCGATGGGGCTGACGGCGGTACAGGCGGCGACGTAGACGCCCCTATCCCCGATGAGATGCCCAGCGACGGAGGCTCAGGTGGCGGCGCGCCAACCCCAGATAATGGACCGACCATGCCTGCTCCCAGCGAGCCCATTCGCATTGAAGCAGAGGACATGACCCTGGAGGGCTATCGCCTAGAGGGGAATGACCAGGTTTCCGGGCAACAGGTGATTAGCCTCGTGCGCGGGGCGACCGACGAGCGCGGCACCGCTAGCCAAACCTTCGATGGTCCTGCCGGGACCTACGATGTTGTCGTCTCCTATATTGATGAAACGGACGGCGTGGCGACCCTGGAAGCGCGGCTCAACGGCGAGGCCCTAGACCAATGGCAGCTATCCCAGGATCTGGGGTCACCGGCGATTGGTGCTAACAACCAGGTGCAGCGCACGGTAGCAGAGGGGGTATCCCTTAAATCCGGAGACATCATGGAGCTCGTAGGCCAGGAGCAGAGCTTTGAGCACGCTCGGGTGGACTACGTAGAGTTTGTTCCAGTCGCGGGTGCGGCCCCCGCTACGCCCCCGACAACCCCCGAGCCGCCAGCGCCAGCCCCTGAGCCCGCCCCCCCGGCGGCGGAACCACCCATGGGTGGTTCGGGGACGGCGGTCACCCTAGCTGAATCGCCCATCAGCCTCAGCGGCAACGCGCTCAAATCCGTTGCGGTAGACTACGACATCACGCCAGATACGATGATGCAGCTTGAGTTTCGCGGCAGTGGGTCAGGAGCTATTCAGGCCATCGGGTTCGACAAGGATGTGTTCTGGGGTGAGGGAGATGGCCCAATGTTTAAGCTCTCCGGCACAGAGGACTGGACGGTGGCGGAGGACCTGTCGGACCAGGTGGCTGGCACTGGCTGGCAGACCCTAGAAGTTGCGGTGGGTCAGTACACCACTGACGACTATGACCACCTCACCCTGCTCAATGTTGACGGGGGCCAGGCGGATGTCACCGGCGAATTCCGCAACATCCGCCTGTTTGAAGCGCCCATGGGGGCAATGACGGCAGAGCAGGGCAGCGGCGCCTTTGACGATACGCCAATGGATAGCCCGATGGGAATGCCGATGGCAGAGGAGGCGATCGCTGCCTAGTAGCTCTCTATTAAGTCCGGCTTAAACCCATGGCCCCAGTAGCGCTGCTACTGGGGCCATTCCTGTATGGTCATTCAACCTCACCTAACCCATACGGATCTCCCTACTGCGCGCTCCACGTTTAAATCGATACATTTAAGAAAGTTAATCACCCAATGAGCTATATCCACTTTTGGCAGGGCGTACCGCTCATTGGGGTTGGTCTATCGGACCTAGCCCTTGGAGATCACCTAAATGTTTGAATATTTCAGTAGCGATGCCGTTGCCGTCGTTATGCAGGCGCAGCGCGAAGCCCGGCAACTTGGACAGAACTTCGTAGGCACCGAGCAGCTTCTGCTGGGATTGATGGGCAACCGCAAAACCAAAGCTGCGCAGATCCTTAAGCAGTCGGGTATTGCCCTCAACGAGGCCCGCACCGAAGTAGAGCGGCTAGTAGGACAGGCACAGCCCTCCCGGCTGGCTGACATTCCCCTCACACCAAAGACCAAGCGCGTGCTGGAGCAGGCGCTGAATGAATCTCGCCGCCTCAAGAGTGGGGCTGTTGCCCCTGAGCACATTCTGCTTACCCTAGCGCGCACCAAAGACAGCGTGGCGGTCAAGGTGATGGAGAACCTGGGGGTTGACCCCGACGCGGTCGAAGAGACCGTGCTGGGGCTACTAGAGGAAGCCGTGCCGGCAGGCGTTTCTCCCGATGCTGGACCTAACCCTCAGCGGCGGTCCAGTGGCAGTGCCCTGGAGGAGTTCGGCATAGACCTAACCCAGCGGGCCGCAGAAGGCCTCATCGACCCGGTGATTGGTCGACCGCTGGAGATTGAGCGCGTGGTGCAGATCCTCGGTCGCCGCAGCAAAAACAACCCGGTGCTGATTGGCGAGCCCGGCGTGGGTAAAACCGCCATTGCCGAAGGGCTAGCCCAGCGAATCGTCAATCAGGATGTGCCGGAAGCCCTCAGCGATCGCCGCGTGATTGCCCTAGAGATGGGCCGCTTGGTGGGGGGCACCCGCTTCCGCGGTGAGTTCGAGGAGCGCCTCAAGCAAATTGTGTCTGAGGTACAGCAGGCGGGCAACGTGATCCTTGTCATCGACGAGGTACATACCCTGGTGGGTACTGGAGGCATGGAGGGCGGTACGGACGCCGCTAACCTGCTGAAGCCAGCCCTAGCGCGGGGCGAGCTGCAGTGCATTGGGGCCACAACCCTTGATGAATACCGCCAGCACATCGAAACCGATGCGGCCCTAGAGCGACGCTTTCAGCCCGTCAAGGTGGCGCCGCCCTCAGTAGAAGACACCGTCGACATTTTGAAAGGTATCCGCAGCCGCTACGAGCAGCACCATCGCCTCACCATTACCGATGAGGCTGTGGAGGCCGCCGCTACGCTGGCTGACCGCTACATCACCGACCGCCATCTGCCCGACAAGGCCATCGACCTGATCGATGAGGCAGGCTCGCGGGTGAAGCTGCGCTCCAGCAGCCCGTCTGCTTCCCGTGAGAAGCGCCGTGAGCTGCGAGAGCTGCAGAAGCAGAAGGACAGGGCGATTGCGGCACAGAAATTCAAGCAGGCGTCTGAGCTGCACCAGAAGGAAGCTGCGCTGACTAGCCAGCTCCAGGCCGACGCTAGTGATACGGCGATCGCCGCCGCAGTCACCGCAGAGGACATTGCCGAAATCGTGGCCGCCTGGACCGGGGTGCCGGTTAACCGGCTGACGGAATCGGAGTCCGCCATGCTCATGCACCTAGAAGCCACCCTGCATGAGCGGGTGATTGGCCAAGAAGAAGCGGTATCGGCGGTCTCGCGCGCCGTGCGGCGATCGCGGGTCAACCTTAAAAACCCTGACCGGCCCATTGCCAGCTTGCTGTTTACGGGACCGACCGGCGTCGGCAAGACAGAGTTGACCAAGGCCCTGGCGGCATCGGTGTTTGGCTCCGAGGAGGCGATGATTCGCCTGGACATGTCGGAGTACATGGAGCGCCATACGGTCTCCAAGCTGATTGGCTCGCCGCCGGGCTTTGTTGGTTACGACGAGGGCGGCTATCTGACCGAGGCGGTGCGGACAAAGCCCTACAGCGTGGTTTTGTTTGATGAGATTGAAAAGGCTCACCCCGATGTCTTTAATTTGCTGCTGCAGGTTCTCGAAGATGGTCGGTTGACGGACGCTAAGGGGCGCACCGTCAGCTTCAAGAACACCCTGTTGGTAATGACCTCTAATTTGGGGTCTCGGGCCATCGAGCGGGGCGGTCGGGGCTTTGGCTTTGAGCTAGCCGAAGCGTCTGTGTCCCAAGCGCAGTATGACCGCATGCGGGACCAGGTGCAGGACCAAATGAAGCAGCAGTTCCGCCCCGAGTTCATCAACCGGATCGACGAGGTTATCGTTTTCCGGCAGCTGAATCGAGGTGAGGTAGAGCAGATTGCCGATATCCTCCTGCAGGACGTCAACGCTCGCCTCAGCCAGCAGCAGCTCTCCATTGAGGTAACCGATAGCTTTAAGCAGCGCCTCATCGATGAGGGCTATGATCCCAGCTACGGGGCGCGGCCGCTGCGCCGGGCCATCACCTCTCTGGTGGAAGATGCCCTAGCGGATGCGCTACTGCGGGGAACGATTGCAGCAGGCGATACGGCGCTTCTCGATCTAGGTGCTCAGGGCGAGGTTGTTGTGCGGTCGCAGCCGGTGTCAGATTTAGTCGGGGCGATCGCCAGCTAAGCGGTTGTTCTACTTGATGAAACAAAGACTGCACCTTTATGACAGTAGCTACGCAAACTGACAGTTGACAATGGTTTCGTAATCGCGGCTGTAGCGAATCTGCCCAAACGTCAGCTAAATACAATCGGCTTCTGTCGATTAAGGGAGGTTTGTCAGGCAAACCTCCCTTAGTATTAGAGAGGTACTGACTATATCGACAGCTTCAACTGTAGGAAAGCTATTCCCCCATCGGCCAAAATATTAAAGATTGGTTAAGGCAGGCTTTCGTTTTTCGGTTTGGCGCAATTATAGAGGTATGAGAGCGATCGCAGCTCACTATCTCACCACATAGCTTGTGCACCTTTAAGGCTTTGCAATGTTTGCGAAGTTTTTTAACTTAGCTTCATCTTAATTAATGTCAAGCGCAGATGTGCTAGCTTACAAGTAGAAAGCGTTCAGTATCCTCAGCTACAGACTCTCCATCTCAGCCACTGCCATGTAACAGGGTTGTGGAGGGTATGCGCAAGTTTGGTATCCCTGTGATACGAGCTCAACGAAGTTATCTAGCTACCTGTTCGGAGGGTGACCCATGATTCAATCAGTCCAGACAGTCTATTCTATAGACGCTATTCGCGATGAGGCTCGCCAGCTTGCAGAGCGAGGCGTCATTGGGCGACAGCAGCCCATTTACGTTCTGTGTAAGTATATTCCGGCTCGGGAATGGAGCCATGTGGAGCACGAGCTGGAGAAGAGCTGCTACTTGCTCAGAGATCGCATCGGGGATTTGCTGAGCCATGAGGAGTGGGGCAACGACTAACGCCAATCGGCGACTACAAGATCTGCTAGCGCCAATCGGCGCAACCGCAAACACAACGTGCTGACAGAGCAATTAAAAGGCCTGGGAAACAAGTTTCCCAGGCCTTTTAATTAGGAGAGGTTTATCCCTACTCGGCCCCTTGAGGGAGCAGTTCGCGTCTCTCACCAGGCTGAATCGTTACCTTGCCATCTTCGTCCACATCCACAACAGCGGTATCGCCTTCGCTGACGCGGCCCGAGAGGATTTCCTCGGCGAGCGAGTCCTCCAGCAGCCGCATGATGGCGCGACGCAAAGGACGGGCCCCGTAGCTGGGGTTGTAGCCCTCCTCCACGAGACGGTCTTTGAACCGCTCAGTGACCTGGAGTTCAATGCCCTGCTCAGACAGACGACCGAACACCTCCTTCAAGAGGATGGCAGAGATGTCCTTCACTTCATCCTTGGTGAGCTGGCGGAAGACGATGATTTCGTCAATCCGGTTCAAGAACTCGGGGCGGAAGTACTGCTTCAGCTCTTCGTTCACCAGCGAGCGGATGCGGTTGTACTGCGCATCGGCCTGATTCTCGGAGGCGAACTCGAAGCCCAACCCAGTGCCGCCTTTCTCGATCACCTTAGAGCCGATGTTGGAGGTCATGATTAGCAAGGTGTTCTTAAAGTCCACCGTGCGGCCTTTGGCATCGGTCAACCGGCCATCTTCTAGAATCTGCAGCAGCATGTTGAAGATGTCGGGGTGGGCCTTTTCGATCTCGTCGAACAGGACCACGGTGTAGGGTCGGCGACGCACCGCTTCGGTGAGCTGACCGCCCTCGTTGTAGCCGACATAGCCCGGCGGCGAGCCGATCAGCTTGGAGACCGTATGGCGCTCCATATACTCCGACATGTCGAGGCGAATCATGGCATCTTCGGAGCCGAAGAAGTAGGAGGCCAACGCCTTGGTAAGCTCCGTCTTGCCGACACCCGTGGGGCCGGAGAAGATGAAGCTGGCGATGGGGCGGTTAGGATTCTTGAGGCCAACCCGGGCCCGGCGAATGGCGCGGGATACCGCCTTGACGGCCTCGTCCTGACCAATCAAGCGATTGTGCAGGGTGTCCTCCATATGCAGCAGCTTCTCGGACTCGGACTCGGTGAGCTTGTTCACCGGGACGCCGGTCCAGGAGGCGACAATTTGCGCGATGTCCTCTTCGGTGACCTGGGGAGAAGTATCGGCCCCGTCTCCGCTCTCGTCCTCGGCCTTACGGCTCTGGGCGATCGCCCGAATTTCTGCCTTGATCTCCATCTCCCGGTCCCGCAGCTCACCGGCGCGGTCAAAGTCCTGGGAGCGCACAGCGTCGTCCTTATCCTTGAGAACCTGGCGCAGCTCTTTGTCCAGCTCCTTGGCTGCTGGGGGCAGCTGGGAGTTAATTAAACGAACGCGGGAGCCGGCCTCGTCAATCAGGTCGATGGCCTTGTCGGGCAGATAGCGGTCGGAGATGTAGCGATCGCTGAGCTTGGCAGCGGCATCTAGGGCCTCGTCCAAAATCTTCAGCTTGTGGTGCTGCTCGTAGCGGTCCCGCAGGCCGTGGAGAATTTCAATGGTCTCATCCACCGAAGGCTCACCCACCATTACCGGCTGGAAGCGCCGCTCTAGGGCTGCGTCCCGCTCGATATGCTTGCGGTACTCATCGAGTGTCGTTGCGCCAATACACTGGAGCTCGCCCCGGGCGAGAGCAGGCTTGAGGATGTTGGCGGCGTCGATGGCTCCTTCAGCCGCGCCCGCGCCAATCAAGGTGTGCACCTCATCGATCACCAGGATGACATTCGCCGCCTGGCGAATCTCGTCCATGATCTTCTTGAGGCGCTCCTCAAATTCGCCCCGGTACTTGGTACCAGCAACCAGGAGGCCAATATCCAGCGTCACCACCCGCTTCTCTTCCAAGATGTCGGGGATGTCACCGGTAGAAATGCGCTGGGCCAGACCCTCGGCGATCGCGGTTTTACCCACGCCGGGCTCGCCAATCAGCACCGGGTTGTTCTTGGTGCGGCGACCCAGGATCTGAATCACCCGCTCAATTTCTTTCTGGCGGCCAACTACAGGATCGAGCTTGCCTTCGCTGGCCATCTGAGTCAGGTTGGAGCCGAACTCATCTAGCGTCGGGGTCTTG
>JBCCAG010000618.1:0-3011 GCA_039814955.1 Cyanobacteria bacterium P01_A01_bin.135 | reverse complement strand
TCAGCTCTTCGCTGTAGCTCGCAACTTTGCCTTGAACCTGTACCGCTCTAACGGATTCAACAACATGGCTCAGGCTGAGCGTAAATGCAAGTTTGGCCTAGACATCCTCAAGCGCATCTTTAGAATGAAATAGCCCTGCTATTTTACCTATAGCCGGCAAGCTTCAAGCCCTGAACTTAAATGACTGCTAACTATCACTTCAACATCAGATCTGACGGATAACACCCCACTTCCCAGATTTTATCAGGCATATCTGGCAGATAACACCCCTCTTCTCACGGTTATCCGCCACCTCTGATGTATAACTCCAGGAATCTAGGGTATTATCCAGAACTTTTGCTACATAACCCCAGTCTATAGGATATTATCCAGAGCTTTTGCAGGATAACACCCTGCATAGGGGCGTTATCCTGCAATTCGTTGTGTTGTCGTCACAGCCGCCATGCCTGACCAACCGAGCAAAATCGATGCTTCTTCGCGCAAAGAAGACGTCACAGCCTTGAAATCGTAAAATGTTATACTCGCTACCCTTAACAGGTCACTCGGTTCCCAGAATGGGTCAGGGTTATAGAGGTAGACGAAATTGGAGCATGTCTGCCTCACCTCGCCATCGATCGCGCCATCATGACATCGACCAAAGCCGCCAGACCCTACTCACAAGCTCTCACTACTCAAGCAAAACCCCTTACCGTTTACTGGTTTACAGCAAACCCCCAAGCAAAACTCCTCAATCAGTCAGCAAAACCCTCAAACGCTGAAACGATAAGCCTTAACGCTGATTGATTCATAAGAAACGCTTAAGTGTTTATCGCTATCGCAAAAGCAATATTCGATACCGCTTTAACAAAACCAGCAAATGCTCAAGCGATCGCCAAACGAGCAAGGAGCGGCAATTACTTCGCCCTGAGAGCGATCGCCTTGGTGAGGGCGATCGCTTCACCATTGCATCACCAACCAGCATCAGCCCCAAGCTCCCCTCAGCCCTTCCGCACAACACCCCGGCTACCAATCAGCGGCAGCTCAAGAGGCTGCACAACACTACCCGGCACAACCTGACTCACCTGCACCACCAGCGGCCCCGAGCCGCGCACCGCCACCGCCAGCCGATGCCCCGAACCAGGGCTCATCAGCCCAAATCGCCAATCTGCCCCAGACCCCGCGCTCTCCTCCTGCGCCAACGACTCAAACTGAATCAACGCCCCATCAAATCCAAAGGCAAACTGCTGCAGCGGCAGCGATAGCCCCATCCCTCGGGCCTTGGCATAGGCCTCCTTCAGCGTCCATAAATCAAAAAAGCGATCGCGCCAGGCCTCCCCCGTCAGTTGATCAAGCTGCGCCAGCTCCTGAGCCGTAAAGCTCAGCTCCCCCACCGCAGCCAAATCCCCCGACCGCGCCACACATTCCACATCCACCCCCACATCCGCTGCCCGGGTCACCGCGCAGGCCGCCAGCCCATCAGTATGGGAGAGATTAAACCGCAGCGGCGGCACCCCACCCTCCGCAAAAATCTCAGGCCGCCCGTAGTCATTAGTGACAAAGCGCCATTCCCAGGGCTGCTGCTCGCCATAGTGAGATAGGCAAAACCGCAGCAGACCGTGGGCTATAAGGTAGCCCTGGCGGTGCCGCTCAAACCGAAACCGCTCGTAGCGCGATCGCTCTTGCTCATCCAAAACCGCCAGATAGCGCTTGAGTAGCTCTGGCTGCTGGCAATCTTCAGTTGTCGCGATCCAGATATGAACCGCATCCTCTGGCAGTAGAGGGCAGCGCGCTGAGCCCAGAACCATCAAACTTTGACAAGGTCGCTTCCCCATAGTAAGTGGTCTGGATCAATGCAGTAGAGGGTATGATGCTACTCGAAGGGGGGCAGCTCGAACGTTTCAATCATTAGCGAGACCCTCACTGAGTCCGCGATCGCGAATCGGGCGGGGTTTTGCTTGCCTCATCAAAGTTGCGTCAGCGCTCGCTTCAGACGACTTTGAGAGGAGCCCGAACATGCTAGCCGCCTTCACCGCCAGCCTGCTGCTGATTACCGTTTCTGAGCTGGGCGATAAGACGTTTTTCATCACAGCTATCTTGGCAATGCGCCATCGGCGGCGCTGGGTATTCGCGGGCTCTGTAGGCGCTCTGGCTGCGATGACCCTGCTGTCGGTGCTCATGGGCCAAGCGGCAACGCTGCTGCCTGCAGCGGTGGTCAAGTGGGCTGAGATTGGGCTATTTGCCATATTTGGCATCAAGCTGCTGTATCAGTCCCAGCACATGGCTTCAGGGGCCGAAGAACAAGACGCTGCCGAAGCGGTGGCGCGGGCAGAAGCTAACCCTCCCAAAGAGACGCCCCTCGCCATTGTGGCAGAAGCCTTTGGGCTGACGTTTGTCGCAGAGTGGGGCGATCGCACCCAGATTGCCACCATTGCCCTCGCCGCCGCCCATCCCCCCATGGGTGTGGTGACGGGCGCGGTGCTAGGCCATGCGGTCTGCGCAGCGATCGCCGCCTGCTGTGGCCGCTGGCTCTGCGGGCGAATTTCAGAGCGCACCCTGACGGCGCTGGGAGGAGGGCTGTTTTTGCTGTTTGCGGTGCTTGGGCTGATGTCTAGAGCAGGATTGTAGACATCTGTCACTGCCTAGCCACCGGCATCATGGATTGTGCCGGTAGCCCGCTGCTAGGCCCTGGGGCCCATCGCTTCAGCTCTAAAATCCTGCGAAGCAAAGTGACCGGGGCTTACTGCTTTGCCGGTGCAAGCTCCGCATTGCCGCGATCGCGGCGGCGCGTCAGGGTGCTAAACAGAAGCTGTCCAATGGCCTTAATCAGGCTGCCTTCCAGCTCCTGAAACAGCCGCATATTCATCCCAAAGGCGGCGTTGGCCTCCTCTACAATGCGCTCCGCCATCGCCTCATCCACGGGCAGCTCATTCAGCCGCTGGCGGTACAGGAATTTAAATTCCGTTTCGTCGGCAATGTCCTCAAATTCATAAAACGCGGTGCCCTCACCGTCCTTGAGGTTCATAGCCCGCTGG
>JBCCAG010000603.1:0-3122 GCA_039814955.1 Cyanobacteria bacterium P01_A01_bin.135 | reverse complement strand
TGACATCAACTACAGCGATGGCAACCGCACCACAGAGATGGACTGCTGGCTAGGGGGGCTGCCGGACCTCCAGTTCACCGACAACGTCAAGATGATTCAAAAGGCGCATTTGAAGCGACTGCTGGATCTGGGGGTGGCGGGGTTCCGGTTTGATGCGGCGAAGCACATGCCGCCGGAGGTGCTGCAAGAATACGTCACCTACATTGACCAGGAGAGCGGCGGGGCAGCCTGGAGCTACCTGGAGGTGATTCAGGATGGGGACACCAGCGGGGAAGCCTACCGGGAGATTGCGCCCCTGTCTGATTTTTTGGTCTACCGCTCCTTGAAAAGCGCCTTTAGCTTTGGCGGCGACCTGCGATCGCTGCCGCCTACGGCGATTGACGATGTCCGCAGCGTCACCTTTGGCCGCAACCACGACACCATCGCCGCCCTCAACTCCCACGCCATCGATCCCTACGATGACCCCAGCGACGCCTACCTGGCCACTGCCTATGTGCTGGCCCGAGCCGGCGGCACGCCGCTGGTGTTCAACGAGGACAATATCAGCGCCCCCTACGTTCCCGCCGGGGCCAAGTTCCGCCAAATTATGGCCCAGCGCCAGGCTGAGGGAAAAAACACCGCCGAGACGGTTTTGCGGGCGGTGCCGCGCCCCACGGTCATCATGCTGGAGCGGGGAGCCGAGGGCTTTTTTGTGGTCAATAAGGCGGCTGAGGGGCTAGATCTACCCGAATTAGATCTGACTTTGACCAATCTGGAGGGCTGCTACCGAGAGCTGCGCAACGGATTCACGGTGGCGGTGGAGCAGCGGGGGGACAAAAAGTTTGTGACTCGCTGGGGGAGCTGGGAGCGGGGCGGCATCGAGATGCAGGGGCGCGACGCGCTCTACTTTGTGCGGGAGCCCTTTGAGCAGTGCCAGTAGAATTAGCGCAGCTATTCTTTACCTCCCGTCGCCATCTCCCTGCCAATCGATATGCCTGTAGATCGATGAGGGGTGATAGGGTTTCCCGCTAGAAGGGGGCATAGGGTTGGCCTCAGCCCACTGCCCATACAGCTAGCAACTAAACCCATGTCTAAGCACCTGCGCGCCCTTGGCGTTTTCCCTAACCGAACCACAACGGCCTCGGCTCTACAGGCCCTGCGAGATTCAGGGTTCTCCATGACAGACACCTCGGTGATTACCCGCGAGGCGAATCGGGAGGCGGATATCGCCGGTGTTGAAGTCACCGAGAAGGTGGGCAACCAGGCTGAGACCGGCGGCGGCATTGGCGCAGCGGCAGGGGGCGTACTGGGGGGCATTACGGGTCTGTTGGTGGGGCTAGGCACCATTGCTATTCCGGGCATTGGGCCGGCGCTGCTGGCAGGGGAGGCCGCCACGGTGCTAACCACGGTAATTGGCGCTGCCGGCGGGGCGGTTGCCGGTAGTTTAGTGGGGGCGTTGATTGGGCTGGGGGTGCCGGAACACCGAGCTAAGGAATATAGCGATCGCGTTTCGGCGGGGGACTACCTGCTGATGCTGAAGGGCAGCGAGGTGGACTTGAACCGAGCGGAGCAGGTGCTCAAGCAGCACAACATTCAGGATTGGGGAATTTTTGATGCCAAAGACGGGACGGTGACCAGCGCCACTGCCCCTGATACCCGTCACGACAGTCCTAGGCCAGCCACAGATCGGACGGACCATGACCGTGGTCCCATCGCGAGCCTGCGTGACGCCGCCGGCGTAGGCCACAGCCATAGCGCTGACCGCCGCCGCATCATCGGGGTATTCCCAGACTGGCAAACCCTCGAAACAGCGTTAGATAAAATGCAAGGGCGGGGCCTAGACCTGAACCGGGTGGCGATCGCCGTGCGGGACGATAAGCGCAACGCCGATTACCTGACTGGGGGCCGCGGGCCGCGTGGGGGAGTGACCGGGATGCTGTCCGGCCTCAACCGGATCGAGGTGCCGGGTACCGGGTCAGTGCTGGTGGTGGGGCCAGAGACCACCGGCCTGTCGCGGGCTTCGCGGCAGGGTAGCGTCAATAGCTTGGCTAACCTTCTGTCCCACCTAGGTATTTCCGAGGCCCAGTCATCGATGTACGGGCAGCGCATTACCGATGGCGAGGTACTAGTGACCCTACAGGGCGATGCCGATGAGGCTCAGGAAGCCGCTTCGCTGATGGGGCAGCAGGGCATGCGGGACTGGGGCGTCTACGATATTCGCGGCGATCGCTAAGCGTTGCCCCGGCTACGACCACTGCGGCGTATGCAGCCCCATTACCTGCTCGTCGCCGGTCGACATGCCGATGCGGCTGGGTCGGGCCACCTGCGGCTCCGGGGATAGGGAGCTGGGGCGCTTGGGCTCTACATCAGGGGCCGCTTCCGGGCCTTGCCGCAGCAGCGGACCAGAGAGCACCATTCCCGCCCCCACCGACGAGGCGGTGAACCAGCGACGCCAGGGCGGGCTATTGACAAACTGAGCAATGCTAGACCCAAAGGACTGGCCTCCCGGTGGGGTAGAAGAGCCCCCCGAGTGAGCAGACTCCAGCCAGCGGCCTTCTTGATACTTGTTGGCCACAATGCCCAGCATATTGACGGCGCTAAGCATGGCGGTAGCTTCTGTGAGATCAGGCTGCGTGATTCGGTCCAGGCGACTCACCATGACGCCAGCGTTACACAGTGACGCCAACTGCAGCACATCTGCTGAGCCCAGAATGACGGGCGTATCTAGAATCACTAGGTCGTAGGTGCTCTCAGCGTAGGCCAAGAACTGGTGGGTGCTGCGGGAGCTGAGTAGGCGTACGGGGTCATCGGGGACGGGGCCAGCGGGCACCACGTCGATGCTTGCCCCTGCAATCGTCAGCGACAGGGGGGCAAAGCGGGTCTGCTCAGACTGAATGTAGTTCGACAGGCCCTGATCATTGGAAAGCCCCAAATGCTTATGCAACGCTGGGTCCCGCAGGTCCATATCCACCAGCAGCACCCGCTTGTGCAGGCGGGCTGCTGTCAGCGCTAGCCCGATGGCCAGGGTGGTTTTGCCCTCTCCGGCGGTGGCTGAGGTGACCATCAGCGACGACAGGGGCTGGCTGCTGCCGAGCTGAATCGTCTTGTAAATCAGGTCAACTGCGTCTCGGAAAGGCTGGTAG
>JBCCAG010000402.1:0-4387 GCA_039814955.1 Cyanobacteria bacterium P01_A01_bin.135 | reverse complement strand
TACTCCTACTACTGCACCCCCCACCGTGGCGCAGGCATGGTAGGCAAGCTAGTTGTTGAATAGACGGCAGCGCGGATAGGCATTCTCAAGGCAGGCAAGGAAGTCTAGTGGCTTCCTTGCCTGTTCTGTATTTATGTCAATATCACATCGCCCCCAGCTCCACAGTGGTCTACGGCCTCTCAGGTGCGGTGTTGAGATACGTATACTGCCTGAGGGAGTGAGCGTAGTTCTCTAGGAGCTTGCGAGATTCCTCAAGGGTGATAGCGCCGTCCTGCAGGGCCGCTTCAGAGCGGAGTCGTAGCTTCTCTATAAGGTCATCTGCGCCGTACGCGACTTGAGCTAGCACATCAGAAGCCGTATCACCCCGGACCAAGTGGGTAAGGTTGTAGCCTCCTGGCGTTAGATTGACATGGACCGTGCTAACGCCACCGAATAAGTTGTGGAAGCTGCCCATAATCTCCTGATAAGCTCCCCCTAGAAACAGCCCCAGATAATAGGGCTGATGGTTCTTGGCGTCGCTTTCAGTCGCACCGGGCTGAAGCGAGTGTAGCTCTAAAACAGGCTTGGCGTTGCGGCGCTCAATAAATTGGTCAATCTTGCCGTCGCTATCGCAGGTTAGATCGGCCAAGAAGCCCCGGCGGGTAGGCTCTTCCTGCAAGCGGTGGATTGGCATGATGGGGAAAAGCTGGCCAATTGCCCAGCTATCGGGTACCGACTGAAAGATGGACAGGTTGACGTAGTAAATAGAGGCCATCAGCTGGTCTAGGTCTAGCAAGTCTTCAGGAATGGCCTCTTGCTGGCGGGCAATTTCCCGCACCCGGTGGCAGCAGGCCCAGTAAAGTCGCTCGGCGATCGCCCGCTCTGTAAGGCCGAGATAGCCAAAGTTGAATAGGCTCAGCGCCTCCTGTTTGAACTGGACGGCGTCATGATAAGCCTCCTGATAGTTGCTAGGGGAGATTGCCTGATAAGTCTCCTGTAGATTGCGCAAAATCAGATGGGCGCTGTCGCCAACAACCGTAGGGGCCGGCGACGGCGGCTGGCTTACCCCCAGCACATCGAATACCAGCACCGATTGGTGGGAAGCGATCGCTCGCCCACTCTCGCTTACTAGGGTAGGCGGCGCCACTTGCCCCGCTTCGCAGGCCTCCTTGACCTCGGCCACCACATCGCTGGCGTAGTTCTGCATGGTGTAGTTGGTGGAGGCATGGAAGCTGGTTTTAGAGCCGTCGTAGTCTACCCCCAGGCCGCCGCCGACGTCCAAGTACTGCATGGCTGCCCCGAGCTTGGCGAGCTCAACATAGATTTGGCAGGCTTCCCGCAGCGCATCTTTAATAACGCCGATGGAAGAGATTTGGGAGCCAATATGGAAGTGCAAAAGCTGTAGGCTATCTAGCATATCAGCAGCCCGTAGACGCTCTAGGGCCGTGAGCATATCCGGCACCGTGAGCCCAAACTTAGCGCGATCGCCCGTGGTAGCTTGCCAGCGCCCCTCCCCGGCAACACCCAGCTTGGCGCGAATCCCCAATACAGGGGCGATCTGCAGCTTGCGGCTAGCTTCAATAACGGTGTCTACCTCGTCGAGCTGCTCCAGTACAATAATGGTCTGGTAGCCCAGGCGGCGGGCTAAAATTGCCGTCTCGATGTACTCCCGGTCTTTATAGCCGTTACAGATCAGCAGCGCACCGGGCGTATCCAGCATGGCAAGGGCAATCATCAGCTCGGGCTTAGACCCTGCTTCTAGACCAAGCTCATAGGCTTTGCCAAACCGCACCACATCCTGTACTAGGTGGCGCTGCTGGTTACACTTGACCGGGAATACCCCCTGGTAGCGGCCCTGGTAGCCGTAGCGGGCGATCGCCTGGGCAAAGCAGGCGTTGAGCCGCTCAATGCGGTCTTCCAGAATGTTGGGGAAGCGGATCAGCAAGGGCAGGCTGAGGCTGCGGGCTTTGAGACCTTCTACGAGGTCGCACAGGTCTAGGGTGCCGCCGCGATCGCCCTGGGGAGATACCGTCACATGGCCCGCCGCGTTGATGGAGAAGTAGGGGTCACCCCAGTCCTGCACCCGGTAGAGGCGATCGCTGTCGTCGATGGTCCAGCGGGGAGTTTTTGTGGAAGGCTTGCGGTCAGCGGCAGAGGCTGAGCTAGCGGCGATGTCGCGATTGGTGTCTGTATCCCATGCCCTATCCAATGTTGGTCTCCTCACGTGCTGGCGTATCCAATCTATACGCTAGCATCACAGGCAGATCCTAAGTGGCCAGCTAAAAGTAAACGATATGGGGGACGAACCCCCTGATAGCGTCGTTTATTCATGTCCCCCTACTTACCGCCTCATATTGAATCAAGCCTGGCTTAGCCCTATGCATCGATTCTATTCATACATCCCATGACTGCCGCCTTTTGATTATCTTAAGCGGGGTCGATATCGTGAAGTTACTAGCAAAAAGCTAGTTGAATTAAACACTTTATCAGGAGGTTCGTCATGCAAACGCTTGAGCAACGCTCTCGGTACCAAAGCCTAGAATTAATTGCGCCGACGCCATCTCTGAAGGCGCGCCTAGCTGCCGTTCTATCCGGGATTAAAAACGCTATCTTTAGCTTAGTTGATACCAACCAAGAGCCCCGCATTATCGCTATTCGCGATCGCTCCGGCCAACTACAGTGGCGCGTTTACGACCCTGTCAGTGGCTACACCGGCACCTTCGCATCTGAAGATGCTGTGCGGGTTTGGTTAGACCAGCGCTATGCCTAGATTGCTTTGGGAGATGGTAAAATCATCCAACCATCTCCCACATTTTCTACTAGCGAAATATCGCGGTTTATTCTGTGGGATTGCTCGTCTGCCGTGGGTCGAAGCTCAGTACGGAATGCCGTAGGCTAATGCTACCCTAAGACAGTATTTGTTAACGGTAAGCCGGCCTATGGTATCCCTCAGCAGTCTCTACATCTATCCCATCAAATCGGCGAGGGGCATCGCGCTATCCACTGCTCAGATTACAGAGCGAGGCTTTCAGCATGACCGGCGATGGATGCTCGTAGACAGGGGAGGAAAGTTTATCAGCCAGCGCACCTGCCCCAAGCTGGCGCTGGTAACCGTAGCCATCGAGAAAGGTGAACTTGTCGTAGAAGCCCCCCACCACGGCAGCCAGCGGGTGGCGCTCCAGCCGCCTTCAACGGCGACGCGGCCAGTGGAGGTGTGGGGCGATCGCTGCGAGGCGGTACCCATGGCCGACAGCGTCAACGACTGGTTTAGCAAGGTGCTGGAGCAGCCCTGTCAACTGGTTTACATGCCGGACCACAGCAATCGCCCGGTGGACCACGGCAAAGCCCCTGCCCCTGACGGTTCGGCGGCGCTGCCCCAGGTGAGTTTTGCCGATGCCTACCCGTTTCTGCTGATTTCTGAAGCATCCTTGGCGGATCTCAACCAGCGGCTGTCGGCTCCGGTGCCTATGAATCGCTTTCGCCCCAATTTGGTGGTGTCTGGCTGCGAGGCCTTTGCTGAAGACGAGTGGGGGCAGATTCAGGTCGGGTCAGTTCCCTTTCAGGTGTCCAAGTCCTGCTCTCGCTGCACCATTACCACGGTCGATCAAGCCACAGGCCAGCGGGGAGCAGAACCCCTCAAAACCCTATCGACTTTTCGCCATTGGAACGGCAAAATTTGGTTTGGGCAAAACCTGATTCAGATGGGAGCGGGGACCCTGCAGATTGGGGACCCCGTTACTGTGCGTAGCTAGGGCGCTGCCCGCATGCGGATAGGGACCTAGGGCCAGGTGGGAACGCTAGGGAGGCCCCCTCGTCGCGGCTGATTTAGCCCCTGGGGGTCAAGTCACCTATCGCCATCCCGCTATGCCCCGTTCCTCTCGTCATCCCCGCCGTCCCGTCTGGGCCCTGGGGGCAATCGCCCTTGGTCTGATTAGCGCCAACCTAGCGATCGCCGTTTTCTCCTCAATGCGGCGGGGCCAGTCTGAGGTACCGCCAGCCCTCCCCCAGGACGAAAAGATTCAAGCCTTTTTCAACCAGGCAAAGTCAGCCCACTACCCGCACCCGTACCGGGGTGGCCTACGGCAAGGAGACAACCTGGAGCAGGTGATTCTCGATGCCATCGCTGCGGCCCAGGTATCGGTGGATATGGCGGTACAGGAGCTGACCCTACCGGATATCGCGACAGCGCTGGTGGCGCGGCAGCGGGCCGGGGTGCAGGTGCGGGTAATTTTGGAGAATCAGTATCATCGGGCCTGGAGCACCTTGCCGGACGCAGCTGTAGCGACCCTATCGGAGCGCGATCGCCGCAAGTACGAGGAGTTTTTGCGCATGGCGGACGCCAATGGCGATGGCCAGACTTCGCCCCAAGAGCAGCAGCAGCACGACGCGATCGCGATTCTCGCAGCGG
>JBCCAG010000410.1:0-4275 GCA_039814955.1 Cyanobacteria bacterium P01_A01_bin.135 | reverse complement strand
TTAACGTCTCAAACCCTTGGCGAGGGAATTTGTCCGCGACGACGCTAATGAGTAAAATCAGCCATACCCATCTCATACGACAGATCCTATGAGCGACGCCGACTCAACCGTTGTATTTATCTGCGGCTCTGCCCTGCGCGGCCAGCCCGATCACCAAAACCTCCAGTCCGCCACCTTCCTCAGAGCCGCCAACACCACCCCAAGCTACCGCCTCCACGCCGTCAAAGACGGCTGGCATCCCGGCATCTACGCTGTCGACAGCGACGGCATCTCCATCCCCGGCGAGCTCTACCAGCTCACCGCCGAGCAGTACCAGTACCTGCTCGCCAACGAGCCCCCCCACATGTACCCCGCCGAAGTCACCCTAGAGGGCGGCGGCAGCGCGATCGCCATGCTCTACCCCCAGGCGTTAATCGAAGAGCAGGGCTGGCCCGATATTTCAGAATATGGCGGTTGGGCCGCCTACAAGGCCCAGCACGGTAAATAGCGTTACCCATAGGGCCAAAGCGTCGCAGTACCATGGCCCCTGGAAAACATTGAGGGGCACAGCCATGACCAAGGTTGTAATCAAAGGCGGTCGCATCGTCACCGCTGTCGATGACTACGTCGCCGATATTCTGCTGGAAGATGGCAAAGTTGAGGCGATCGCCCGCAGCCTATCGGTCGAATCGGCCCAAATCCACGACGCCAGCGGCCTGCTGGTGCTGCCGGGCGGCATTGATGTGCATGTGCATATGGAAACGCCCATGGGGAACGGCGTTGAGACCTGCGACACCTTTGAATCCGGTACCCGCTCCGCCGCCTTTGGCGGCACCACCACCATCGTCGACTTTGCCCAGCAGTTCCAGGGCGATAGCCCCAAGGGCGCCCTGGACCGGCGGCTGGCGGCGGCAGAGCCCCAGTGCTGTGTGGACTACGGCTTCCACGTGATTTTGACGGATGTCACCCCCGATGCCCTGGCAGAGCTGCCGGACGTGATCAACGCCGACGGGGTCTCCAGCTTCAAGCTCTACATGGCCTACCCCGGCGTCCTGATGGTGGACGATGCGGCCATCTACCGCACCATGCGCAAGGTGAGCGACCACGGCGGCATGGTGAACCTGCATGCGGAAAACGGCGTGGTGATTCAGGCCCTAATTGAGGAAGCGTTAGAAGCCGGCCACACCTCCCCCCAATACCACCAGCTCACCCGCCCCCAGCTGATGGAGGGGGAAGCGGCCCACCGGGTGATTCGGATTGCGGAGCTGGCGGAGGTGCCGGTGTATATCGTTCACCTGTCGGCCAAGGAGGCGCTGGACGCAGTGGTGGAGGCCCGCGATCGCGGTGTGCCAGCCTTTGCCGAGACCTGCCCCCACTACCTGTTTTTGGACCAGTCAGAGTACGATCGCCCCGGCTTTGAGAGCGCCAAGTACGTGATGACGCCTCCCCTCCGCAATCATGAATGTCAGCATGCCCTCTGGCGCGGCCTGCGGTTTGACGACCTGCAGATTGTCTCCACGGACCACTGCCCGTTCTGCTTCAACGAAAACCCCTTGGGGCTATTGAAGTCCAAGCAGTATGGCCGGGACAACTTCAACAAAATTCCCAACGGGGCTCCCGGCGTGGAGTTTCGTCTACCCCTGCTCTACGATGGCGGCGTCCATGGCGGACGGATCACCCTGAACCGATTTGTACAGCTCACCGCCACTGCCCCGGCCAAGATGTTTGGGCTATTTCCGCAAAAGGGCACCATCGCCGTGGGCAGCGACGCGGACCTAGTGCTGTTCGACCCCAACGCCCGACACACTCTCAGCGCCAGCACCCACCATTCCAACGTGGACTACTCCCTGTTTGAGGGGCGGGAGGTGCAGGGTAAGGTGCAAAAGGTCTTCTTGCGGGGCAGTTGCATTGTGGACGGGGAGGACTGGCTAGGGGAAGCGGGGATGGGGCGGTACTTGAAGCGTGGCGCTTCGGGGCGGATTTTGTAGACCATCAGCGCTAGCAGGGATACTGCTTATCTAGCTGCAGCAGCGTGTTGAGCAGCACGTTGGCACCCTGGATACAGTGGACAGGGCAGGTGAATTCTCTTTCTGAATGGCTAACGCCCCCCTCGCTGGGGACAAAAATCATCCCCATATCGGCGATGCTGGCGACGATTTGCGCGTCGTGGCTGGCGCGGCTAGGGAGCACCTGGGTCTGCAAACCCATCTGCTGACACACCTGGGCAATGGTTTGATAAATCTGATCCGTGACCGGGACGGGGTCGTTGCTAAGGCGGGGGTCTAGGCGAATTCTGGTATGGGTGCTGGCCGCGATTTCCCCCAGCTTCGCTTCTAGGGCGGTCATCATTTCATCGAGGTAGACGTTAGAGAGGTCGCGGATGTCGAGGGTCATCTCCACCTGGCCCGGAATGGTATTGGCCACATTGGGGGAGAGCTTCATAGAGCCCACGGTGGCCACCTGTTCCCCAGCACTGTCTCCCTCGGTGGCGCGTCCGGTTTGGTTCACTGCCAAGATCACCTCAGCCGCCGCCACCAGAGCATCCTGGCGCATAGTCATAGGGGTAGTACCCGCATGACTGGCGCTGCCCTCGATGGTAATCAGGTAGCGGCGCTGCCCCACAATCCCTGTCACCAGTCCTACCGCCGCCCCGGAAGCTTCCAGCACTGGGCCTTGCTCAACGTGGAGTTCTACAAATGCGGCCAGCTCCCCCTCTCGCTTCGCCGTGGCTAGGGTATTCCAATCCCCGCCGATGGCCTGCAGGCTGGGCTGAATGGGGGCGTAGTGGGGGTGGGCGTAGCGCTGAGGGTCGGCTGCGGCACATCCGGCCATGGCCTTGCTGCCAATCATGGTCCGCTCTTCGTCCGCAAACACAATCACCTCTAGGGTATGGTCGAGCTGAATTCCCTGTTCAGACAGCGTTTGCGCCACCTCCAGACCCGCCAACACCCCATAGGTGCCGTCGTAAATGCCGGCGTTGGTGACGGTGTCTAGGTGGGAGCCGGTGGCTAGGGTCGGGGCTGACGGGTAGCGGCCAGGGTAGCGGCCAATGATGTTGCCTGCCGCATCGGTGCGAACCTTCATGCCAGCTTCTACCATCCACCGCTGAACCTGCCCGCGGGCCTGCACATCTTCCGGGCTAAAGGCCAACCGACAGACCCCGCCATTGGCGAGGGCTCCAATCGCGCCAATGGCCTCTATCCTTTTCATAAAGCGATCGCCATTGATGCTCAGCGCTGCCACAGAGCGGTCCTGTCCATTTGACATACTTCAGAAGCTAGTGATTTTATTGGCGTAATCTTGCAAGCTGTGCGGCTGATGTCACTTTGGAGTTTGTCTCCGTCAAAAGACGAACCCACGTACCATCTGCTTGCAGCCGTACAGTTACCTCAGAGTTTAATACAGAGTCTCTTCCCCTATGGAAAATCTCAAAGCTGTCGTCGTTGGCGCGGGTATGGGTGGGTTAACGACGGCTTTAGCGATGAAGCAGGCCGGCTACGACGTTGAAATCTACGATCGCGTTAGCGCCCTGCGGCCTGCGGGTGCGGGCATCTCCCTGTGGTCCAACGGCGTTAAGGTGCTCAACCGCTTAGGGCTGGGTCAAGAAATTGCCGAAATCGGGGGGGCGATGGAAGAGATGGCCTACTACGACAAGACGGGTAGTTTGCTCACCCGGTTCAGCCTCTTCCCGATTGTGGACCGAGTCGGGCAAGCCCCCTACCCCGTATCTCGCACTGACCTGCAGCGCATGTTGCTCAAGGCGGTGGGTGAGGACCAGGTGCAGCTCAACCACCGCTGTGTGGCCGTGGAGCAAACCGCCGATAGCGCCACGGCTATATTCGAGAACGGCCACCAGGCAACGGCGGATGTGGTGGTCGGGGCGGATGGCACCCACTCGGTGATCCGGTCCCATGTGCTGGGTCAGCCGACGGAGCGGCAGTATGTGGGCTACGTGAACTGGAATGGGCTGGTGCCCGCCAGCGATGATCTGGCGCAGCGCAATAGCTGGGACATCTATGTGGGCAACGGCCAGCGGGCTTCCCTGATGCCGGTGGGGGGCGATCGCTTTTACTTTTTCTTTGACGTGCCGCTGCCCCAGGGCACCGAGCGGGACCCGGCCAAGTTTCGCCAAGAGCTATCCCAGCACTTTGCGGGCTGGGCCGAGCCAGTGCAGCGCCTGATCCAGCGGCTGGAGCCCGAGAAGACTAACCGGGTGGAGATCCACGACATTGAGCCCCTACACACCTTGGCCAAAGGGCGCGTAGCCCTAATTGGAGACGCGGCCCACAGCACCGC
>JBCCAG010000127.1:0-7772 GCA_039814955.1 Cyanobacteria bacterium P01_A01_bin.135 | reverse complement strand
TCGGCTGAGGGTGGGTAATGTGCCTGTAATCACTACCGTTTTGCCCTTCAATACCCCCTCAGTGGACGCAATTGATTGGGTCCCTATAAGGGTTACACCGGCGTCCTGCAATCGGTTGACCAGCGCCTGGTTCGCCTCAATACGAAACCACTGGTGCACCGACTGGGCAATCTCCGGGCCAATGCCATACACCTGGGCGATCGCCTCTACCTCTGCCCCCGCTAGCAATTCCACTGAGGGGAACGCGCGCGCTAGGGTCTGGGCGTTGACGCTACCCACGTGGCGAATGCCTAGACCATAGAGGACCTGATCCCAGGGCTGCGCTTTAGAGCGCTCGATAGCGGCGAGCAAATTCTGGGCCGACTTTTGCCCCATGCGCTCCAGGGCTACGAGTTGATCTAGCGTCAGGTCGTACAGGTCCGCCACCGTCTGTACCAGCCCCAGATCCACAAACTGTTCCACCCAGCGCTCCCCCAGCCCTTCAATATCCAGCGCCCCCCGGCCGGCCCAATGCACCAGCGCCCCCTTCACGATGGCGGGGCAAGAGGCGTTAATGCAGCGCACCACCGCCTCATCCTCCAGGTCTACCACCGGCTGGCCGCACTCCGGGCAATGGCTGGGCAGCACAAAGGGCTCGGTGCCCTGGGGCCGCAGCTCCGGAAGCACTCGCACCACCTCGGGAATAATCTCCCCCGCTTTGCGCACCACCACCGTGTCCCCGACTCTCACATCCAGCTCGTTGATGTGGTCCTGGTTGTGCAGCGTCGCCCTCGCCACCGTCGTCCCCGCTAACTGCAGAGGCCGTAGCTCCGCCAGCGGCGTCACCGCGCCGGTGCGCCCCACGTTAACGCTGATTCGCTCTACTACCGTGGGCGCTTCCTCCGCCGGGTACTTGAGGGCGATCGCCCAACGGGGGAACTTCTGGGTGAAGCCGAGCTCCTCCTGCAATCGAAAGTCGTTGAGCTTTACCACAACGCCATCGGTGAGGTAGCCCAGGTCGTGGCGCTGGCTGTCCCAGGTGTCGTAGTAGGTCATCACCGCTTCTAGGGTGGGGCAGGTGCGGCGATTGGGGTTGACGCGAAAGCCCAGGTCTTGCAGAGTATTTAGCGCTGCCTCTTGGCAGGGAAGGAGCAGGCCGCCCTCTGGCGCTTGGAGGCTATAGGCAAAAAAGTCGAGCCGTCGCCGCGCCGCCACTCTGGGGTCGAGCTGGCGCAGGGTGCCGGCAGCGGCGTTTCTGGGGTTGGCGAACAGCGGTTCGCCCGATTCCTGACGCTCGGCGTTGATCTGCTCAAACACGTCCAGGGGCAAAAAGGCCTCGCCCCGCACCTCTAGCACAGGCGGTGGGTCGTTGACGTTTAACCGCAGGGGAATGGCGCGGATGGTGCGAATATTTTGGGTAATGTCCTCGCCGGTGACTCCGTCGCCGCGGGTCGCGCCCCGGACGAGCACACCGTTTTTGTAAGTGAGGGCGATCGCCGACCCGTCAATTTTTAGCTCGCAGACGTACTGCGCCGGCTCATCGGTAATCCGCCGCCAGCGCTCGTCCCAGGCGCGCAGCTCTTCCAGGTTAAAGGCGTTTTCTAGGCTATATAGCGGTACGCGGTGGCGCACGGAGACGAACTGCTCGGCGGGGGTATCGCCGACGCGCTGGGTGGGGCTGTCAGGGGTGATGAGGTCGGGTTGGGCGGCTTCTAGGGCTTCTAGCTCCCGGTACAGCCCGTCGTAGACGCTGTCTTCCATGATGGGGGCGTCGAGGCTGTAGTAGGCGTAGCTGGCCTTTTGCAGGAGCGATCGCAGCTCGGCGATGCGCTGGTGGGGCGGGGTGGGAGGCATGGTGGGGCCGCGTTTGGGAGACATCACCACGATAGTCTAGCGTTGTCGGTTCAAGGAGGCGTTTGGAGATTTGCAGAGCGCTCGATACCCAGCCGGGGTGATTTCATCCGGCATTCAGAGGATGGCGAAGAGGACTGAAGCTAACAGACATTTATTTAGAGGCCGTAGCAAACTCTAATATCACCTGCTCACCCTCTTCGCGATCGCATCATAAATCTTCACGAAAGCGATCGCTCATGATAGGTATAGAGCGCTTAGATTCGTCTTAGCTCTATACAAGTCCTTCCTCTGGATACCGCGAAGCGGCAGCAAAGGCCATCACTCATCTGTTACGGTTGAGTCAGCTCCGCAACTTAGGGATACCCCATGACGACGCTCTCCCTCGACCTACCAGACTCAGTCTTCTCAGCCCTGCGCAAAGCACCCGACGAGTTCCTTCAGGAGATGCGGTTAGCAGCGGCAGTTAAATGGTACGAGATGGGAGAAATTTCCCAGAGCAAGGCGGCTGAGATTGCGGGAATCTCCCGAGTAGAGCTACTGGAAGCCTTTGCGCGTTACCGCGTAGACTTCATCCAGCACACTCCTGACTCGTTAGCTCAAGAGCTAAAGGGTATTGATTGATCGGGTCGTCATCAACGCATCACCTCTAATCACGCTGTTCAAGAGTCAGCAGGCGGATCTCCTGCCCCAGCTCTTCAAAGAAGTGATCGTCTCTCAAGGCGTTTGGGATGAAGTCACAGCTTGTAAGCCCGAAGACATTGCAGCTCAGCAGTTGAAGGCTGCAACTTGGATTCGCCGAGTAAATACGGTTGAGGTTCCTGCCGCAATTGCCGCTTGGGATCTTGGTAGAGGAGAGACAGAAGTCTTAAGCTGGGCCACCAACCACCCCGACTACGCAGCGATTGTGGATGATCTGGCAGCTCGCCGATGTGCAAATGCCCTAGAGATAAAGGTTTTTGGGACGGGAGCAGTGCTAATCCTGGCGAAGCGTCGGGGATTAATTGACCGCGTTGCACCGAGACTACAGATGCTTAGAGAGACAGGGCTTTACCTATCTGATAGGCTGGTGCAGCTTCTGAAAGAGCAAGCAAACGAACTGAACTCATAACCGAGCCAGTCTCCCTAGCTCAACCGGCCATAGCCCAAATCACTATCGACATCTTTGACGACCTCGCCGACTTGATAATGATGTCGCGCTCGCGATGTGAAATGGACCCAACACTTTTCAAGACAGCATCACAGCCTTTACGAAGACACGGCCACAGACTCTGATACCGCCTGCTCGCCGTCTTCGCCATCTCCCAAATGCCCCCGATCAGGCCGCTTCGTCACCAACACATAAGCCGCCGGCACAAAGTAAAGCGCCAGCAGCGACGCCCCAGCAATGCCCCCCGTAATCGCAAACACTAGCGGCTGCCAAAACGGGTCGCCGTCCAGCACCAGGGGCACAAAGCCCACCATAGTGGTCACCGTGGTGGTGATCACGTGGCGCGTACATTTAAGCAGCACCCGCTGCACCGCCTTGGGGTCCCCACCGCTGGCCTCAGGATCCTCGTTAAAGGCCGTCAGCACCACAATTGAATCGTTAATAGCCACGCCCACCAGGCCCATGCTGCCGATAATGGCCATAAACCCCAGCAGCGAGCCAAATAGCTTCAGCGACAGTAGCGCCATCCCCACCGAGCCCACCGCCACCACCGCCATAATCCCCGCCTGGCGAAAGGAGCCCAGGGACAGCACCAGGGCCGTAAGCATCACCAGCACCAGCACCGGCACAAACAGCAGCAGGTTGCCGATGGCGTTTCCCTGCTCCTCCGACTCACCGCCAAATTCATAGCGGTACCCCGGCGGCAGCTGAAAATCCTCAAGCCGCTCTTGAAGGGCGCTAAGCACCGTACTGGGTAGCACCCCCACCTTGATAAAGGCCTGCACCGTGTTCACCCGCTCCTCGTTGCGGCGGGTAATGCTAGCGGTTTGGGGCACCAGCTCAAATTCTCCTAGAGCGGTGGTGGGGCGAAATTTTCTCGCTTGGGCCTGGTCTGGCTGCAGGTTCAAAGAGGCCAGCTCGCTCAAGCTAGCGCGATCGCGGTTGGCGAGCCGCACCCGCACCGGCAGGTTCTCCGTCGACTCCAAAATCGCGCCCCCGGTCACCCCCTCGGAGTAGGCCTCTAGCTGCTGGGCAATACCGATATTGGTGAGTCCCGCCTGGCGAGCCTGCTCCTCATCCACCGTCAGGCTCAGCTTCGGCTGCCCCTCAGACAGGTCATCCCGGGCATGCACCACCTCCGGCAGCGCCGCCAGCAGACCCCGCACCTCCATGCCCAAGCGACGCAGCTCCTGCACATTGGGGCCGTACAGCCGCATCTCCACGGGGGCATCAAAGGGGGGGCCCTGCTGAAACTTCTGGGCAATCACCCGGGCCGAGGGCAAGCGGCGGGTCAGCTCCCGCTGCACCTGCTGCACCGTGGCGTCCAGGTCCGCCGCAGATTTGAGCTGCACCATGGCCTGGGCGTAGTAGGGCTCATTCTTCCGGTCCGCCTGGAGGTTGTAGTAAAAGCGCGGGGCGCTCTCCCCCACGAACCAATGCACCGCCGCCACATTCTCCTGCTCCAGAATCACCTCACGGGCCTGCAGCACCTTTTGGCGGGTTTGATTGACAGAAGTTTGGGAGGCGAACTCCAGCTCTACCTGGAACTGGTCCCGGTCCAGCAGCGGGAAAAACTGGTTATCTAGGGTCCCTGCCATAATAAAGCCTACCAAGGGGATAGCTAGGGTGACGCCGACGGTGAGCCAGGGCCGGGTGACAGCGCGGCCCACGGACCAGCGGTAGTAGCGGCCCAGTCGCGGCAGAGCAATGCCGTCATTCCACCAGGCGCCGGGCCGCATGAATAGCAGCATCAGCCGTCCCCACAGCCCTCGCCGCCGCTGTAGACCCTCGTGCTGCCGACTGCGTCCCAACAGCCGCGCTGCCAGGGCCGCGATCGCCGTCAGGGAAATCGCCAGGGAAGACACCAGGGCCAAGATCACGCTGAGGGCGATGGAACCCACGAACTCCCCGGCGCTGCCCGGCAGTAGATAGATGGGCAAAAAGGTCATCACGGTGGTGATGGTGGAGGCCAGCAGCGGCACCTTGAGGTAGTTCACCGTTTTGCTGGCGGCGGCCAGGGGGTCTTCCCCGTGCCGCAGCTCCATTTGGATTTCGTCCACCACCACAATGGCGTTGTCGATCAGCAAACCCAGGGCGATGATCAGCCCGGTCACCGACATCTGATGAATGGGGACGCTGAACACCGTCATCCAGCCAAACACCGCAAAAATGCTCAGGGGCAGGGCGCTGCCCACCACCAGCGCCGATCGCCACCCCATAGCCACCAGGGTCACCCCCACCACCAGCGCTGCCCCCAACACCAGGTTGCCCATCAGGGTGGCAATGCGGTTCTCCACATAGCCGCTCTGGTCAAAGATCACATCTAGGCTGATGCCATCGGGGAGGCGATCGCGAAACCCGTCCATTTGCTGGCGCACCGTGGTAGCCCATTGGTCAATGCGCAGCCCCGACTGCATCATCGCCCCCAGGACAATGGCGGGCTGCCCGTCGATGATAGCTAAGTCGCTCAAGGGGTCGCGCACCCCCCGGGTCACGGTGGCGATGTCGCTGAGGCGCGTCACCCGCCCGTCACCGAGCTGCACGGGCAGTTGGCGAATCTGCTCGGTGGTCTGCAGCTCCTCCACCTCAATGGCGACGGTCTGCTCCGGGGTACGCAATTGGCCGGCGCTGGCCTTGGCGTCGCTGCGGCTCACCTGGTCAGCCAACTGCTGCGGCGATAGCCCCACGGCTACCAGGGCAGGGGCATCCACCTCCACCAAAATTTCCTCTTCGGGGTCACCGAAAAAATCCACCTCCTCGGTGCCGCCAATGCCCCGCATCAGCACCCCCAGCTCCTCCGCGTAGCGGCGCAGGACGGCGTAGTTAGGCTCCCCCGGCAGTCGCCAGGTCAACGACGCGACAAAGGTGTATGCCTTCACTAGCACCTCGTCTATCTCCGGATCGGTGACGCCGGGGGGGAAGCGGATGGCGGCATCGTCCAGCTCGTCGCGCACCTTGGACCACACCGGCTGGGCGTTTTTAATTGACTCCTGCAGCTCCACCGACACCGAGGAGAAGCCCACCCGCGAATCAGACTCGATGACGTTGATCTCCTCCAGCTCACTGAGCTCTTCTTCCAGCACCGTGGTCACCAGGGCCTCCACACGCTCGGCGCTGGCCCCCGGAAAGGCGGTGGTGATCACTGCGACGCGGGAGACGAGCTGCGGGTCTTCCTGACGGGGCAGGGACTGATAGGCTGATAGCCCCCAACCCAAAATTAGGATGACGGTCAGCAGCAGCAGGCGAAGATTAGTAAAAAAAGGACGAACCATAGCAATTAAGCTTAATAAGACGACTTCAGTATCACGGTCGAAAAATCTTTATCGCTTGCCAATTGATCAGCTACACGTCAACTATGCTGAGGCTACTACTAGCATCTCAAGCGAGCGCTGCCGAAAAACACAACTGATCACGATAAGAACTTGGCTTAATTCCACTTTGGTAATTGGCACAGAGAGTAATATCAGTGAATCCACACCTTTGTAGACACAACATAAATTCCTCTATGCCAAACCAATGTAGCTGGAGATGCTGCAATTCAGTATCGATTAATTTACCATCTCTCCATTTTTCATACCGAATAAACGTATGCTCAACCTGATCTATCCAATCAACCTTAGATGAGGTCTGCATCATAATCACTGAACTGTCTGGGCATTGGATCGGCTCGTATTGCCTCACCACACCTTCTACTTTAAAGGAGTCAATGGGCAGAGCTAAATCTATAAAAATACGTCCATCGGTATCTAAGTGCCTTGCAAATGCCGCGAGCGCCGCAAGTGCTGATGCTCGGTTGCCAAGTAGCATGAATGAGCCTAGCGTTACGATAATTGCACTAAATTTGCTAGGGATATCTAGATTTTCAATTTCCCCCTGATAAAGCGTAGGATTCAGCCCTCTACTTATACAATTCTTTTTACAAGCTGCTAGCATATCTGGCGATGAATCAATCCCCTCAATATTTAGTCCAGCCTCTAGCATAGGGACCAATAGACGTCCTGTACCAACCATCCCTTCTAAAATTTTTCCATCAAAATCAGAAAGTTGTTGCACGAAGTATGCAACATCGGGATACTCTCTGTTGATTGGTTTAGTTAGCTCGTACACCTCCGTGCACAAGCGTCCATATGAAGCTAGCGTCATCTCTTGCCCGTGGTAGCTGCCATCAGTTGAGTAGATCTATAGCGGTTGTACCCGCTGCCCTGGCACTAACCGGTGGACGCCGCTGGCTACGATGCGATCGCCCGGCGCAATCGTCCCGCGCACTAGCGCTCGGGGTCCGTCGCCGTCGCTCTCTTCGTGCAGAATTTCAACGGATTTGGGCTGCACTTGGTAAGCGCCCTCACGCTCCCCCGACGCTACTTCCCCCGGTATTACAGCAAAAGCGCTCCACAACCCCCGCACATCCTGAGTGAGGGCCTCGGTGGGGAGCCAATACCCTTCGGCAGCAACGGTCTCCGTCAGCTCCACCCGCGCCGTCTGACCGGGGTTGAGGCGGGGCAGGGCCGCGGGGTCGAGCTGCAGCACCACCGTCTGGGTGCGGGTGTCGGGGTCCACTTCCGGCAGCACGGAGGCAACCGTGGCCGGAGTGCGATCGCCTCCCAAAATTACGCTGAGGCTATTGCCCGCTTCTAGCCGGCTCGCTGCCTCTACCGGCAGGCCAATGCGCGCCTCCGGGGCCGCCTCCATCAGCCGCACCACCGACTGGCCCGCCGCCACCACCACCCCTTCATCCAGATTCTGGGCGGCAACAATGCCGTCAAAGGGAGCCTTCAGCGTGCTTTTGCTGATA
>JBCCAG010000532.1:0-3478 GCA_039814955.1 Cyanobacteria bacterium P01_A01_bin.135 | reverse complement strand
TCTTGCCCATCTAGCGAACGGCTCGCTCCACAAATATACGTTCAATGATAAAGCAACCATCTACGAGCCGCTGACCTCACAAACCACCCGAAATCCAGAATCTCTCAGGCCACTGCTGCCATCGGTTGACATCTCAAGGCGACTGGCCGAGCGGCAGCGGGCTGGCCCCAGGCTAAACGACCCGCCCCGAGCGAGTCGGCGGGCTGTATCTCCCCCCGTAAGCCAGACGCTGCCATCCTCAGGAGCCCCCCGATAGTCGTCGTGCCAAGCGTCAGCGCACCATTCGGTCATATTGCCGTGCATGTCGTAGAGGCCAAAGGCATTGGGCGGAAAGTTGCCCACCTCAGTAGAGGTATCGCGGGATAGCCCTTTTGGGGCAGCGCCATAGGCCTCATCGCCGTCGTAGTTGGCCAAATCGGTGGTAATCGTGGGGCCGAAGTGAAACGGCGTGGTGGTTCCGGCGCGGCAGGCGTACTCCCACTCTGCCTCGCTGGGAAGACGGTACTGGCGTCCGGTGAAGCTTGAGAGGCGATCGCAAAATTCTACTGCTTCATTAAAAGAGACGTTGCGGGCAGGGCGGCTGTTGCCCTCAAAGCGCTCGGGCTCTACCTGTAGGTCCTGGTTGACTTTAGGCAGCGCCGCGACAGCCTGCCACTGAGCTTGGGTCACCAAATACCTACCCATCTCAAAGGCAGGCACCGCAACCTCATGCTGCGGCCCTTCACTCTCCTCGCGGCCCGCTTCATCTTGAGGGGACCCCATGGTAAACCGACCAGCAGCGATGGACATCAGCTCTAGGTCAATGCCGTTTCCTAAAACCTCCGTCCGCATCGGGGCAGCTTGACGCTTGGTCTCGGCGATCTCCCCGGTGTTGGTCACCGTTACCACCTCAAACTGAACTTCTGTCCCTGGGCCCTCCGCATTCGGGCCAGGCATAATGCTCTCTGTGAGTTGCTTGAAGTTGCGTCCAGACACCACCGGTCCGAGTACCCGCCCTAGCGCGATCGCCCCCAAACCAGCTCCTAAACCACTAGAGAGCTGCAGCAAGCGGCGGCGGCTAATGGGACTGTGAGGATGGCTTACACGAGGAGGGCTTGGGCGATCGCCTGCTGCTAGGCGGTGCTGGACTTTTGCAGGCTGGGCCAAGCCCCGGAGCCGGTCTACCCGACGAATCCCCTCAATGGCGTCTGGGTCTGCCGCCAGCATCGACAGAACTCTCACCCAAAGCTGCTCCGCCAATGCGAGGTCATTGACGTTTTCTGCCTTAAAGGCATCCAGCTTGAGCAACGCCACATCCCGGGCTGCCGCCATCTGAGGCAGCAGGATTAGGTGGTACTTCGCGGCAGGCTCTACCACAGCGTAGGGCGTTTGCTCCGGTTTGTTGTACTGACGGTTGAGCTTCGGAACCTGGTAGCGCAGATGCTGATCCAGCCGCTCCACCGTGGCGCAGTTTCCCTCCCCCTGGCGCCGCATTGCCTGCAGCAGCGCATAGGTGAAGGATCCCTGCTCCAGCGCCTCAATTTCATAGGACGATTCATGAGGGCTACAGGAGAAGAGCGTGATTACCCCCTGCTGGGACTCGCTGCCAATGCCCAGGCCGTCTCTTCGCCCTTGGCTGCGGCAGGCATCAACCAGCATCACCACGTTATCCGCCCCGCAGCGCCGCAGCCGCTCAGCGACGTAGCTCAACGGAATTGATGTACCCTCGATATCGCCAGGATCAGCGTCTAGCGGCATCAGGTAATCCCGGTCCTGGTGGCGAACGCCGTGACCCGCAAAGAAAAACCAGAAGTTGTCGCCCGCCCTTAAAAACGGCTTTTCAAACCGGACCCGTAGGAATCGCCGCAGGGTGGCATATGTGGGCTGTGAGGTAATTTTGGGGCCGTAGTCTTGAGGGATGGGCGGCGAGTCGTCCGAGAAGTAGTAGACCTGCTCAAACCCCATATCCTCGCGGAAGAACTGGCGCATTCGGTTTGCGTCTTGCTGAGCGTAGCGCAGGGGCTGCAGATTGTGATAGTGGTTTATGCCGATGGCGATTGCGTAGCGAAGACCTGTCTTCATCGCCCAGTTCTTGCCCATCCTCAAACGGTTAACCTTGTGGTTATGCCTTCAATAATAGATTAACCGCCAAACGATCAATGCTTCGGCAATCGCAGCGTCGTCCGCACCTTCAGCGGGCTCAAAATCTGGTTCAGCGATCGCAGCTGCTCAGCAGTCCCCATACAGATCAGCGTATCTCCCGCCTCCAGCCGCGCCTCCGCCATCGGCCCCGCAATCAGGTTACCGTCCGCCCGCCGGATGGCAAGCACCAGCGCCCCCGACCGCGTCCTCAGCCTTGCCTCCCGCAGCGATTGGCCCACGCAAGGGGAGGTATTGGCGTCAAGCAAAAACTCCTCCATATAAAACGAGCGGTCGGTGCCCGTCAAAATGCCGTCCACAAAGTCCATTACCTGGGGGCGCAGAGCAGCCGCCGCCATCCGTCTGCCCCCGGTCACATGGGGAGAAACCACCGCATCGGCCCCGCCCCGCTGCAGCTTCTGCACTGCCTCCTCCGTGTTGGCACGGGCGATGGTGCGAATCTCTGGGTTGAGGCTCTTGGCCGACAGCACCGTGTACAGGTTCTCTGCATCGGAGGGGAGGGCAGCTACAATGCACACCGCCCGGTCAATTCTCGCCTGCTGCAGCACCTCGTCTAGGGTGACATCTCCGGTGATGGCAATGTAGTTGAGCTGTTTGGCCTGGGCAATCATCTCTGGGGAGAAATCAATCACAATGAATTTGATTCCCTCCGCCGCAAACTCCAGGGCAATGTTGCGCCCCATGCGGCCAAACCCACAGATGATGTAGTGGTTGTTTAAGGTGCTCAAAAGTCGCCTCTGCTGCCGCAGCCGAATCCCCTCTTGAAACGAGCCCTGAAGGACGGCTTCGGTAAAGTGGTTAATGATGTAACCAATGCTAACAACCCCCAAGAAGATTAGGCCAATGGTGAACAGCCGACCGGCGGGGCTGAGGGGCTCCACTTCAGTAAAGCCCACCGTCGACATGGTGATGATGGTCATATAGGCCGAATCGATCCAGCTCCAGCCTTCAATCAGCCGGTAGCCAACGGTGCCGATGCTGGTAATCATCGTCAGCACCGCTAGGGCCAGGAGAATTTCCTGCCTCAGTCGCTGGTAGCGGTCCTCCGGGCTGTTGAGCTTCAATCCCGCGCCTCTACGTATTGTTTCAGCTCTAGGGCCATGCGCCGCAGACCCCGCAGCTCGTCCTTGCGGATAAAGGGCACAATCAGAGCCGACACAGCCCCGCTGATTACCTCTTGGTGGTGGTATCGGGTCATGTCCCCCTCGGTCTCCAATTCAAACTGGTGCTCACTTCGGTAGCCAGGGGCGATCGCCACCCACCGCAGACAGACCTCCGGCTGCAGGTGTACCACCCGGGCGGTGAACCGGGTTTTGGTCTCCTTGGGTAGCCGCCGCAT
>JBCCAG010000074.1:0-10285 GCA_039814955.1 Cyanobacteria bacterium P01_A01_bin.135 | reverse complement strand
GGGGCCGCTGGTGGCGTATATCGAGGACAGCCGATTCGACTGTCTGGCGATGGAGACCATTCTTGAGAAGACAGAACACCGCTATATCAGCATCCACGATCCTATCCAGGCGCTGCCGATGTTGCTGGAACATAAGCCCGACATCATCTTTTTGGATGTGCTTATGCCGATGGTAAATGGCTACGAGGTCTGTGCCCAAATTCGCCAAATTTCGGCGTTTAAGGATACCCCTATTGTGATTGTCACCAGTAGCGACGGTATTGTTGATCGGGTAAGGGCTAATCTCGTGGGGGCCTCTGGGTTTTTAGCTAAACCTATCACGACTGAAAAGGTTTTAGTGACCCTGAAAACCTATCTTTCCGCTTCATCTTATTCTCCTACTTCTCAAAGCTGTGATTTAATAAAGCCCAATATCCGGACGCCAAAGCTTGGCGCAAGAAGCTGTACTTAGAGTCCTAGTATTGACAAGAAAGTTTGTATGAGCACCGTTCTTTTGGTAGAAGATAGCCTGACTGAAACAGAGCTATTTACGCAATATTTGAGACAAGTTGGTTTGGCTGTTGTGAGCGTGATGAGCTGCGAAGAAGCCCGGCAAAAGCTACAGTCTCAAATGCCAGATTTAGTCCTGCTCGATGTGCTGTTGCCGGGGCAAAGCGGGTTTGAGCTTTGCCGCGAGCTAAAGAATAGCGCGGGTACGGAGCGCATTCCGGTGGTGCTCTGCTCGACGAAAGGCACCGAAGCTGACCGACTTTGGGGCACGATGCTGGGGGCCGATGCCTACCTGCCTAAGCCGGTGGATAAGCAGGAGCTGACAAAGACTGTTCTTCAGCTGATTTCTGGCTAACTGGTCTGGCAATCCGCGACTGCTCAGTGCCTAATACTCTTCTTCTAAAGCCCCATGACTGCTATCAATTCTGCGATCGTCACGCAACCGGTCCCGCTATTAGACGCCCTAGGGCTTGCGCCTCCCCCACCAGACACCCGCCAGCGGCTGCTGCGTTTTCCCTTGTGGGGGCAAGATAGCGGATTACTGAGTCTGGCGGATATTGCCGAAGTGCTTCGGGTGCCGCTGGGCAATGTTCTTCCTGTTCCAGGGGTTCCGGAGGTGGTCCTGGGCATCTGCAATTGGCGAGGCGATATGCTCTGGCTTGTTGACTTCAATGCCTTATCGGGTTACCCCTCAATTCTTGAGCAGGTTGGCGGCAGCCTGCCCCTGACAATTCTGGTGGTCCGTGCTCAGGGAAAGGCTGTTGGCCTAGGTGTGTCCCAGTTCCAAGATATTGAGCGCCACGACTTAACCCACCTGCAGGGTGCGGCCCCAGGGCTGTTTCCTGCCCGGCTCTATCCCTTCATTGCTGGCGTACTGCCGGGCGATCAGGGCGCTGTTTTGAATGCAGCCGCAATTCTTGCTGCTTCTTGCTGGCAAACCTCCTAACGATTAAAGAAAACCGTGAAATTTTTCAAGCTGAACGCCTCCCCAACGGTTCAGTGGATGAAGCAAGTTGTCGCCAGCGAGCCACCTGACCCGCCGGCAGACGGGGTTCAATCTACTTCCCCACGATCTATCCCAACTGATGAACCAGACGCTCTTCAGGCGATCGCCGTTGAGGACCCCGTGCCACCTGAAGAGGCTGTGCAAGACCCCGATTCCCTACAAACTCCGAGCCCCCAGACCATGCAACTCAAAAAATCTGAAGACCGCCTTTCCCTGCCCACCGGCTTTGACAAGCCCATCAACAGCAGCGATCGCAGTCACGAGCTCTCCCCTCATCTGAGCAGCGCTGCTGACCAGGACCTGTTGGAGGTGGCCCAGCGCCTCAGCCAAACCCAGCGCCTAGAGGATCTGCTAGCACTGGCCACGACAGCGGTGCGCCAGCACCTGAAGATAGACCGGGCTTTGGTCTACCGCTTTCAGGCCGAGGACAAAGGGACCGTAATTGCAGAAGCCTTGACCAAAGGCTATACCCCCAGTCTAGGAGAGCAGCTGCCAGCAGTGGCCTTTGGCGCTGAGACGGCCCAGGCAGCGCGGCAAAAAGTTGCCCTAGAGGACGTGGCAAAGGGCGACTTGAGCCCCTACCAACAGCAGATGATGGGCCAGTTCCAGACCCGGGCCAGCTTGAGCCTGCCCCTGATTTTGGGAGAGATTTGGGGGTTGCTGGTGGTGCAGTGCTGCGACCAGCCCAGGGCCTGGAGTGAGGCTGACCTGACGCTGCTGCAAAACATGGTTGTCGAGCTGAGGCTGAACCTACAGCGGGTTCAAGAGCAAGCGCGGCAGCAGCGGCAGGCCCAGCAGCAGCAGCTGATGGACAAGGTGGTCGACCGAATTACGCGATCGCCCAACCTGCAGCAGACTCTTACCAACACCTGCCGCGAGATCCGCCGCTTCTTAGGTACTGACCGAACGGCAATCTACCGGTTTGACATCGCGTCAGGCTACAGCGATGGGGAGACCATTGCCGAAGATGTGGAGCCGGGCTGCGCCTCGGCGCTGGCGGTTTCGATACGGGACCACTGCTTTGAGGAAAACTTCGTTGAGGATTACGAGGGGGGGCGCATCTGGCGCATTGCCAATATTCAAGAGTCAGGGCTCGACGACTGCCTAGTGGAAATCCTCGCCCGCTTTCAGGCCAAAGCCAGCTTGGTGGTTCCCCTACTCAAGGACGATAAGCTGTGGGGCCTATTTTACAACCACCAGTGCAGCAGCCCCCGCCAGTGGCAGGACAGTGAGGTAGAATTCGTCAAGCGCATCGCTGCCCAGCTAAATACGGCGATTCAGCAGGGGGAGTACATTGCAGAGCTAGAGCGCCAGTCTGAGCAGCTGCGGGACGTGGCGGAGCAGGAGCAGCTGATTGGCCAGATTGTGGATCGCATTCGCCAATCCATTGAGCTGCAGCAGGCCTTTGACACCACCACCCGGGAAATTCGTAGCTTCCTGCAGGCGGACCGGGTGGCCATCTTCAAGTTCAACGCTGACTCGGACTACAGCAAAGGGAAGACCATCGCCGAAGCGGTGCGGCCCGGCTATGTGTCGGCCCTAGAGGTAGAAGTGGAAGACCACTGCTTCAGCCAGGGATTTGCTGAGAAGTACCGCCGGGGCCATGTCTCCAAAATTGACAACATCTACGAGGCGGGCATTCAGCAGTGCTACATCGATGTGCTGGCGCAGTTCCAGGTGCAGGCGAACCTGGTGGTGCCGCTGATGCAGGGGGATGAATTGTGGGGGCTATTCTGTATTCACCAGTGCGAGCAGCCGCGCCAATGGCAGGAGCGCGAGATTGCCTTTGCCAAGCGGATTGCTGCCCAGCTGGACATCGCCATTCAGCAGGGGGACTACATCAGCGAACTGCAGGCGCAGTCGGCGCAGCTGACCCAGGCGGTGGAGCGCAACAAAGCGGCCAAAGAGGAGCTGCAGCAGCAGGTGATTCAGCTGCTGTCGGCGGTGCGCCCCGCCCTAGACGGCGACCTTACGGTGCGGGCTCCGGTGACCGAGAGCGCCGTGGGTACGGTGGCCGATGCTTACAACAACACCCTGGGCAGCCTGCGCCAGCTGGTGCTCCAGATGCAGGCGGCTGCCGGCCAGGTGACCGAGACCTCCCAAGCCAGCGGCGCAGCCATTGTGCAGCTAACAGAGCAGGCCCAGGGGCAGTTCAGAACCCTGGCGGCGGCTCTAGCGGAGCTACAGACCATGGCCCAGGCTACCCAAGCGGTGGAGGTGAATGCCCAACAGGTGGAGGTGGCGGTGCAGCAGGCCAACCAAACCGTCCTCACCGGGGATGCCGCCATCGACCGCACCGTCGATGAGATGCAGCAGATTCGCGGCACCGTGGCGGAAACCAACAAGCGGCTGAAGCGCCTGGGGGAATCGTCGCAAAAGATTTCTAAGGTGGTAAGCCTAATCAGCAACTTTACCACCCAGACCCAGCTGCTGGCGCTGAATGCCTCCATTGAGGCAACGCGGGCGGGCGAATACGGACGTGGGTTTGCCGTGGTGGCGGACGAGGTGCGATCGCTGGCCCGCCAGTCTGCTGAGGCCGCCACCGACATTGAGCAGCTGGTGCAGGAGATTCAGGCCAGCACCTCGGCGGTGGCGGACGCCATGGAGGACGGCATTCAGCGAGTGGCCTCCGGGACGACGGTGGTGAACGAGGCCCGCCAGAGCCTTAACGCCATCATCGACGCCACCGGCCAGATCAGTCAGCTGGTGTCCGGAATTACCGCAGCCACTCAAACCCAGACCCATCAGTGTCAGTCCATGACCCAGACCATGCGAGAGGTGGCCGATGTGGCTAACCAAACCTCCGAAGACTCGGTGAATATTTCCACCGCTTTTCAGACCCTACTCACCACGGCCCAATCCCTGCAAAGCACCAGTCAGCAATTCCGCGTGAACTAGCCCCCACAATAGCCCCAAAGACAAGCCATGCCCAGTGATCCATCCATCCGCGCCCAGGGGTACCAGTACTTCCTGCAGGAGGCCCCGGAGCTAATTCAGGTTCTCGAGCAGGGCCTGGTCACCTTAAAAGACGATAGCAGCATCAACAAGATCAATACCCTGATGCGGGCCACCCACACCCTTAAGGGCGCGGCAGCTAGCCTGGAGCTGGCGGTGATCGCTAAGGTGGCCCATTCCCTGGAGGATGTGTTTCGGGCCCTCTGCCGCCCCAACGTCTCCATTGAGCCCGAGGTAGAGGCGCTGCTGTTTGAGGGATTTGAATGCCTACGGGCTGCCCTGCGGGTGGAGCTGACCCAAACGGTGATTGATGAGGACGAAATCCTCAACCGAACGGCGGCAATTTTCACCCAGCTCCAGAACTATCTGGGAAATTGCTTTGACCAGGATGTTGCCCCACCCACCTCGGCGGAGTTGGGGTTTGATGTCACCCAGTCCATCTTTGAAGTGGGGGTGACGCAGCGGCTGAATGAGCTGACGGCGGCGCTAGCGTCAGCGCCACCAGCGGACGTTCTTACGACCTTGAAAACCCAAGCAGACGTCTTCCTCGGTCTGAGCGAGTCGCTAAGCCTGCCGGGATTTGGGGCGATCGCCGCGGCCGCGATCGCCGCGGTGGAGCAGTACCCCGACCAGGTGACCACCATCGCCGCTCTCGCCCTAGCGGATTTTGAGCAGGGCCAGGCTGCCGTGCTGGCAGGCGATCGCAGCCAGGGCGGGCAGCTCTCTGAGGCCCTGCAGGCATTTGCCCAGGGCCAGGCGCAGCCCCCTGCTTCAGAAGCCCCAGACCCTCCAGAAGCCCTTTTCGCCGAATCTATAGCAGCGGACCCAGTCGCGGAGCCGCTGCCGACGACCTCAGAGGACCCAGTTGAGCTGCCCCCGATCTCGCTGCTACAAGCCGAAGCGGCAGCTGAGGCCCCCATTGATAAGGCCTCTAGCCCCGAATCTGGCGTGATTAGCGTCCATAAGGTTTTCCAGTGGATGCGCCGCTCCATGCACGGCCCTGCCCAGTCTGGGGCTGTGCCGTCCGGGGATGTACAGCCCACAGATTCTCTGCCGCAGGAGACGCTAGCTTCTTCAAAAGCCGCTGAAGGGGGAGACGGCGAGGTCGATGCGCCAGTTACCGCACTTGAAAATGGTGGCCCAAAAGCTGGCCCAGAAGCCGACTCAGAAGCCGACCACCCAGAAACTGGGCCAGAAGACAGCCCAGCGCATAGCTCAGACAACTATATAGACAGCGATGCTGTTGACATAGACGGGGCCATGGAGGTTCCCTCAGTTTCCCCTGCCGCCACGGCCCCGGCAGTGGATGACCACAATGGGCCCGAGCTTCTGGAAAGTATCTGGGGAGGGGCCACTCCCCCCGATGCCGAGCCCCTAGATCAAGAATTCTCCACTCCAAAGGCGACCCTAGAGGCGACTCCAGGGGTGACCCCAGAGCCTGTCGCCACTCCCACCCACGACGCCCTTTCCGTTGCCGGTCCCCTCGCAGCGAATGAGAGCACTGCGACCGCCCCCTCCAATGAGCCACTGCCCCTCCAGACAGTCGCGAGGCCCCTTAATCCCACTGCCGCTCAAAATGCTGCTTTTCAGAGGCCTAGAGACGCTGGTGCCCAAGGGGCTACACCGTCCCGCAGCCCGGCGCAGCCTACCCCCACAGTCCGCGTTCAGATTGAGCAGTTGGATCAGCTCAACTATGCGATCGGTGAGCTGCTGACCAACCACAATCAGCAGTCGCTGCAGGCGGACCAGATTCAGGCAGCTATGCGCCGTCTCTATGCACAGCTGCAGCAGCATCAGCAGCGGTTGGGGCATCTGCAAGATTGGATTGACCAGCTTCCAGCGCAGCCAGATACCCTCCAAGGCGATCGTGGCGGGTCCCAGACGGCCTGGCCGCGGCCGTTTCAGGCAGAGGCTTTTGCTCCCGCTGAATCCGCTGCGAGTCCGATGGACCACTTCGATGTGCTCGAGCTTGACCAGTACAGCGAGCCGCAGCTGGCGATTCAGGCGCTGCTGGATGACATGGTGCAGTTGACAGAAGCTGCCGATGCGGTGGACCTATTTACTCAGCAGTCGCGTCAGACCCATGAAAAGCAGGGCCGCCTGCTCTTCCAGACCCGAGACATTCTCATCGAAGGACGCATGTTTCCCCTGGGGCAGCTGCTAGAGCGCTTTTACGGTGTGCTGCAGCAGCTGGAGACGCTGCACCATAAGCCCGTAACCTTGACCCTGGTGGGCAGCGAGACCCTGGTGGATAAGGCGATCGCCGAGAAGCTATACGACCCGATTTTGCATCTGGTGCGCAACGCCTTCGACCATGGCATTGAACCGGTGGCGGTGCGGCAGCAGCGGCACAAGCCCCAGGCCGGCCAGCTAGAGATTACGGCGCGCCATCAGGGGAAACACCTCGTCATTGAAGTCTGCGACGACGGCGGCGGCATTGACCTAGAGCGCATCCGTCAGCGGGCGATCGCCCAACAGCGGGTTTCCCCAGAGCAGGCCTACCGCCTCAGTCCCGCCCAGCTCACGGACCTATTGTTTGAGCCCGGCTTTTCTACCGCTGACCAGATCAGCAGCCTCTCAGGCCGGGGGGTGGGTCTGGATGTGGTGCGCGCTCAGCTACGGGAGCTGGAAGGCGAAGTGGCGGTCACCTCGGCCACTGGAGAGGGCACCACCTTTACGCTACGGATTCCTCTGCGCCTGACCATTGCTAAGCTGCTGCTCTGCCAGGCCGGGATGAAGACCTACGCCCTGCTTCCCGATGCCGTCGAGCAGATTATCATTCCCCGGGCGGACCAAATTCAGCAGCGGCAGCACTGCCGCGCCCTGTGGTGGGGTGAGGGAGATGAGGCCAGCCTTGTGCCGATCTACAACCTGTCGGAGCTGTTAGAGTACCACGAGCAAACCCAGCACCTGCCGACACAGACCGCCCCCGCTAAAGACCGCGCGCCTCAGCCCCATGTTCTTCTAATTCGGCAGTCGGGCGGGCTGCTGGGGCTGGAGGTAGACCAGATGCTGGGGGAGCAGGAGCTGGTGATTCGTCCCCTGAATCCCTTGCTGCAGACTCACCCTTATCTATTCGGGGCAAGCATTTTGGCAGATGGACAGCTGACCCTAGTGATCGATGGGGCCGTCTTGACGGCGGGCCCTGAGGCGGTAAGTTCAACCGCTGGGGCGGAAGCTTCTCCAGAAATGGCTGCTGTTGGGAGCACCGTTGGGGCTAACCGCCTCCCTGCAGCACCTCCCGCTTTAGAGCCGCGAGCCCTGCCCCCAACTGACCCCAACACCAGCAGAGACCTAGGACAAAAGCTCCTTGTTGTCGATGACTCCGTCACCACCCGCCAAACCCTCGCCCTGACTCTGCAGCGCCATGGGTATCAGGTGATTCAGGCCCAGGATGGCCAGGATGCTGTGGAGCAGCTTTGCCGCTATAACAACGTGCAGCTGGTGGTCTGTGACATTGAGATGCCCCGCATGAACGGCTTTGAATTTCTGCAGCATTGCCAGTTTGACCCGGTCCTGTCTCAAACGCCCGTCATCATGCTGTCGTCCCGCAGCAGCACTAAGCACCGGCGGCTGGCTGAGCAGCTGGGGGCGATCGCCTACGTCAGTAAGCCGTACCTAGAGCCTCAGCTGTTGGCGATGATTGCTGAAGTTCTGACGTCCAAGACATTGAATCCTGTTTCAGGTTGAGCCAAAGCATGGTAGTCCCATCCTCCCACCCACTAGACCGGCAAAAATTCATCACCTTTTCCTTGGCAGAATATCGAGTCGCCCTGCCGATGGCCAGCGTTCTACGGATTTTGCACCATCGCCCCGAGGGGAGCAACGATACCCTGAGCCGTATGGGATTAGTGCAGATCGGCAGCCACGTCATTCGCGCCTTTGACCTACACCGGCAGCTGAACCCAGTGAACCCGCCGCCATTTCTGCTCATCGTTCGCAGCCCCGAATCGGAGCCCTTTGGCCTCTGGGTCGACGGTCTACCCGACATTGTGGAGTTCTTGCCAGACGAGCTGCGATCGCTGCCGCCGTCAGTGAGTCGCACATCCCCATTCTTGGCGTTAATGAGCCATACTGCCCTGCTCCCTGACGACCAGGACCCTATCTTCTTCCTCGAAATCTCGCGTATTTTGGGTACTCTAGGGCGCACAATATCTTCAGTCTCTAGTGCTGGCGACAGCGCCAGACACCAGCTACAGTAAACTGCCAAGGCCCACTGTCCTTCACCGCCAGCGTCTTCACTTTACTAAAGCGCTACAGCTGCAGCAGCCCAAACAGATCCTTGACGCGATAAGCCATCTCACCCATAAAAACCGGCAGCGGTAGAACGGCCTCCGGCTCGTCCAGCATCTCTAGTTCTTGCTTAGGTTGGTAAATAAATATGGCTTTGTCCTCTGGGTCAATTAGCCACCCCATTTGAGCGCCGTGCTTCAGGCAGCGAAGAATATTCTTTGTCACCCTAGTTAAACGCTGCTCGGGCGATAGAATTTCGATTGTCCAATCGGGAGCTAGAGGAAATGCATTAGCAATTTCCCCGCTTTCATCGGTTGGAATTCGCGCCCAGGTAAAAACAGCAATATCTGGAACAATCGAACTGCCGCCAAACGTACAGCGAAGCTCAGGAAAGGCACAGGCCACTCGTTCGGATTCGGCAGCCGCATTGATGACCTTGACAAACTTATCCTGGAGCCTGCTGTGTTTCCCCTGCGGCATCGGTTTTTGAAGAATGGCGCCATCGACGTACTCGCTGGCAGGCTCAGTCTCTGGTTGCGTTAAGAAGGTTGTTAATGTTATCGGCTCTGCTGGTGTCTGAACCATAGGGCGCTACTGGTGCAACGGAGTTGTGTCTATGGTAGCGCCTTGCACCTTGCCTCTTGGTACGCCGCTAGCTACCGGTCTCATGCAATGACCTTGGCGATCGCCCGCCGCCTAGCCTGCCTTGGCCTCTTCTAACCAGCCATCAAAGCGATCGCGATTGGCTTCCACCCAGGCCTCCGCATGGCGGCGGATATCCTCCGGGGAATCTTCGCCGTCCTGAATGCGCTGACTCTCAGCGTTCATATCCGCCGCCGGAATCTCCACTAGGGTGAGCCAGCGGGTCGCCACGGGGTTCTCATCCACAAAGGTCTGGTTGCCCAGCAGGGTCTGTTTAGCGATAGGGAAGCCCAAGTTCTGGCCGTCCACCGTAGTCTCGGCATCTTGGTCAAAGTCCTCCGGCAGCGAGGTAAAGGGCACCGTCAGCCACACCACGTCTTCCTCGGGGGTCAGCTCTGTCAAAATCCAGTGGGGAGAGTAGGCATAAAACAGCACCGGGTCTCCTTGCCCTTGGCGGGTGAGCACATCGGCTAGTAGCGCGGCATAGGCCCCCTGGTCTTGCTCTACGGTGTCCTGCAGCTCGTAGGCCTCCAGGTGGTGCTCAATCACGGTGTTGCAGCTCCAGCCGGTTTGGCACCCCGCCAGGTTGGCCCTACCGTCCCCATCGCTGTCAAACAGGGCCGCCAGCTCCGGGTCCTGCAGTTGCTCCAAGCTCTCAATGCCGTACTCGTCAGCGGTGGGCTTATCCACCAGCACCCCCTGCAGCCCGCCATCAGGGACCACTTCCCCCAGCCGCTCTAGCTTAGCGTCGCCCCCGGCATTCTCAAAGGAGTCGTCAAAGCCGACGTTATAGAAACCCGTGGTGTAGTCGATGTCGCCATTGGCCACCGAGACATGCAGGGCGGCGTAGTCCACCTGCCGGATGTCCTCTAACTCGTAACCCAGCTCCGCTAGTCCAATGTTGACGATTTCGGTGGTGAACTGCTCCTCTAGCCAATCGGTGTTGGCAGAGCGAATGGT